>CAXUNA010000203.1:0-7081 GCA_964252095.1 uncultured Jatrophihabitans sp.
CGGTGTCGGTCGCGCTGCCGGACCCGGGCGGCGGGCCCGACCCGGAGGAGCTGCTGCCCACCGTCGGCGGCGACGTGGGGGAACCGCGCGTCGACGAGGTGGGCGATCCGCCGTGGCCGCCGGGGTAACCGCCGTGTCCGCCGGGGTACCCGGAGCCGCCCGAGAACCGCGGCGCGGCGGCCGCGACCCCGGGCAGCGCGAACAGCAGGACGACGACGGCGCACCACAACACCCGGACCAGCGTGCGGCGCTGGCCGGGGGCGCGATGCGTACCTCGTCCGGATTTCATTTCACGTCAGCATAACGCGTGTGTGAGCGGTGTGGGGTGAAGCGTCTCGGCGCCCCGATTACGAAAATGTCACGAGACCGGTGCGGGTCGTCACTGGACATCGCGGCCTCCGTTACGGGGGTTACACGGGCAACTTGCGGTGTGTACCCCGATATGCGGGATGTGAAGTGTCGTTGACGTCATAGCAGTCGGTCGCGGGTACCAGTCGTTGTTCGTGACTCTTCCGGGCAGGAGATCTGCGGACATGATCCACACGGGTCGAGGATGCCCGACGCCGAGGGTGTGGTCGGGGAACCGCGCCCGGTCGGCTATCGTGGTCAACCGCTCGTCCGGGTGGCGGAATGGCAGACGCGCTAGCTTGAGGTGCTAGTGCCCTTTATCGGGCGTGGGGGTTCAAGTCCCCCCTCGGACACGCTGTGTTGAGACGGTACGAAAGGCCCCGGGAGACCGGGGCCTCTCGTCGTTTGCGGACTCCCAGCCGCTCGCGCGTCGACCGACGTGGCGGGCCCGGCCGGGCTGTCGAACTCCTGGTCGAGGCCGGTGAGCACCAGCAGCTTCTCCAGGCGGGGGTCGAGCCCCACGAGGGCGGTGCGGGCGCCACGACGCCGCGCCTCGGCCCGCAGCGTGACGAGCGAGCCCAGCCCGGTGGAGTCGACGAAGCCGGCGTCGGACATGTCGACGACCACCCGCCCGAGCTGCCGGTCACCCAGGGCCGCGACCACGGCGTCGACCAGGGCCGAGCTGGTCCCGACGTCGAGGTCGCCCCGGACGCTCACCCGGGCCTCGTCGCCCACGACGACGACCGCCGGGGATGACGAACCGGCGTCGTCCGGAGGGACACGCCTCCCGCTGTCCGCACCCAGGACCATCGCTGCACGCTACGTCAGCGCGGACCCGCCGGCACACCGGTCGGCGTGACGGCACGGCGGCAGCGTGACGCGGCCGCCGTGACCGGGCAGGCCAACCAGGACCGATCCGGTCGGCACGGTGCTCGAGACCACGGGCTGCACGATTCCGTCTGTCCAGCACTGGAGGACCCCCATGCGCGCACTCACCTGGCAGGGACGCGAGAGCGTCTCGGTCGACACCGTCGACGACCCCCGCATCGAGCAGCCGACCGACGCCATCGTCCGCGTCACGTCGACCGCGATCTGCGGGTCCGACCTGCACCTGTACGGCGTGCTCGGCCCGTACCTCGCCAAGGGCGACATCCTCGGCCACGAGGCGATGGGTGTGGTGGAGGAGGTCGGCCCCGAGGCGGGACGGCTGAAGGTCGGAGACCGGGTCGTCGTGCCGTTCAACATCTCCTGTGGCCACTGCTACATGTGCGGGCTCGGGCTGTTCGCGCAGTGCGAGACCACCCAGGTCCGCTCGCAGGGCAAGGGCGCGAGCCTGTTCGGCTACACCGAGCTCTACGGCTCGGTGCCCGGCGGCCAGGCCGAGTACCTGCGGGTACCGCAGGCCCAGTTCGGCCCGATCGTCGTCCCCGACGGCCCGCCGGACGACCAGTTCCTCTACCTCTCCGACGTCCTGCCGACCGCGTGGCAGGCCGTCGCCTACGCCGACGTCCCGAAGGGCGGCACGCTGGCCGTGCTCGGTCTCGGGCCGGTCGGACAGATGGTGGTCCGCATCGCGAAGCACCTCGGCGTCGAGCGGGTCATCGGGGTCGACCTCGTGCCCGAGCGGCTCGCGCTGGCCGAGAAGTGGGGCGCGGACACGCTCGACCTCACCACCGTCGACGACGTCGCCGCGACCCTGCTCGACCTCACCGGCGGCCGGGGACCGGACTCGATCGTCGAGGCCGTCGGCATGGAGGCCCACGGCCAGAGCACGGTGAAGCTCGCGCAGACCGCGACCGGCCTGCTCCCCAAGCCGCTCGCCCAGAAGCTCACCGACACGATGGCGCTCGACCGGCTCACCGCGCTGCACGCGGCGGTCAAGGGCGTGCGGCGCGGCGGCACCGTCTCGGTGAGCGGCGTGTACGGCGGCGAGGTCGACCCGATGCCGATGATGGAGATGTTCGACCGCGGCATCCAGATGCGGATGGGACAGGCGCACGTCCGCCGCTGGTCCGACGCGATCCTGCCGCTCGTCCTCGACGACGCCGACCCGCTCGGCACGCGTGACCTCGCCACCCACCACGTGCCGCTGGAGTCCGCGCCGGACGCCTACGAGATGTTCCAGAAGAAGACCGACGGCTGCATCAAGGTGGTGCTGACGCCCTGATGCGTGTCGTGGTGGTGGGCGCGAGCGGCAATGTCGGCACGGCGCTGCTGCGCCGGCTCGCGGACGAGGTGGACGTCGAGGTGGTCGGGGTGTCGCGCCGGGTGCCGCCGGCCTCGCCGCCCTACGACGTCGCAACGGCGTGGCACACCGTCGACGTCGCCGGGCCGGAGGCCGCAACGGGTCTGGCACGCGCGTTCGCGGGCGCCGACGCCGTGGTCCACCTCGCGTGGGGTTTCCAGCCGACCCGCGACCCGGCCTACCTGCGCCGGGTCGGCGTCGACGGGTCGGCCCGGGTCCTCGCGGCCGTGGTCGCAGCCGACGTCCCGCACCTGGTGCACATGTCCTCGGTCGGCACCTACGCGCCGAAGACCGACAACCGGCCGGTCGACGAGTCGTACCCGAACACCGGCGCGCCGACCTCGGTCTACAGCCAGCACAAGGCCGCGGCCGAGGCGCACCTCGACGCCTACGAGGCGGACCACCCGGACGGCGTGATCATCGCGCGGACCCGACCGGGGTTCGTCCTGCAGGCCGACGCCGGCGCCGCGCTCACCCGCTACGGGTTGCCGGCCTACCTGCCGTCGATCCTGCTGGACCACCTCCCGGTGCTCCCGCTCGACGCCAAGCTGGTCATCCCGGTGGTCCACGCCGCCGACGTCGCCGACGCGATCGCGGCCATCCTGCGTGGACAGGCGGGCGGGGCGTTCAACCTGGCGGCCGACGACGCCCTCACCCGCGACGACATCGCCCGCCTGCTCGGTGCCACCCCGCTCCCGTTGCCGGCGCGCGCCGTGCGGGCGGCGATCGCCCTGACCTGGCGGCTGCGCCTGCAGCCGCTCGACGCCGGGTGGATCGACCTCGCGTTCGCCGTCCCGCTCATGGACACCACGCGGGCCCGTGACGTCCTGGGCTGGAAGCCGCAGGTGGCCGCGGCGGCCGCCCTGCTCGAGACCGTCGCCGCGATGGCGCGAGGCCACGGGATCGCCGGGCCGGTCCTGCGGCCACGCTCGGCGACCGACGAACTGCGCCGGCTGCTCACCCGCGGGCCGATCACCCGGCGGATCCTGCCCTGACCCGGGTCAGGACTGCGCCCAGGCGGGCGTCGCACCGAGCAGTGCGGCGAGTCGCTCGGCGTCGTACGGGGCGTGCACCTTGACGTCGTTGTCGAAGTGCACGACCACGTCGTGTCCCGAGTCCCGCCAGCCGGCGATCCGCTCCGCCCACGTCCGCAGGGCGTCGTCGGAGTAGCCCGAGGCGTAGAGCTCGGCGTCGCCGTGCAGCCGGACGTACGTGAGCGACGACGACGTCTGCTCGAGTACCAGCGGCCACTTCCCCGCCGTGTCGGCGACGACGACCGCGACGTCGTGCCGGGCGAACAGATCGAGGTGGTCCTCGAAGGACTTGTGCCGGAACTCCACGGCATGCTGCAACGGTTGCCGGGTCACCGGGCCGGTGTACGCGCGGTCGTCGAGCCGCTGGTCGTGCTCCTTCGCCAACCGCCCGGCCGCAATGGTTGTCCTGGGCAACGATGTCAGGAAGTCGTCGAGCCGCTGCTCGTCGTAGCCGAGGTTCGGTGGCAGTTGCCAGAGGACGGGCCCGAGGTGCTCGCGCAGCGCGAGCAGCCCCGAGGCGAAGAAGTTGGCCACCGGCGTCTCGACGTCGCGCAGCTTCTTCATGTGCGTGACGAACCGCGGCCCCTTGACCGAGAACCGGAACCCGTCGGGCACCTGGGCGGCCCAGTCGCGGAAGTACTCCGGCTTCTGCAACGAGTAGAACGTGCCGTTGATCTCGACGGTGCCGAGCCGGTGCGAGCTGTACGCGAGCTCGCGCCGCTGCGGCAGTCCCTTCGGGTACCAGACGCCCCGCCACGGCGGGTACCGCCAGCCGGAGATGCCGATCCGGACGGAGCCGTGGGCACCGGTCATGACGACGGTCTACCCGCGTCGTCCACGGCGGCTGGCATCGTGGGTCCCCGTGATCGCGTGCTGACGTTCGCGCTGCTGCTGGTCGCCGGTGTCGGCGCGGGGTTGACCGGCAGCATCGCCGGGCTCGCGTCGCTGGTCAGCTACCCCGCCCTGCTCGCCATCGGCCTCTCCCCGGTCGTCGCCAACGTCACCAACGCGGTGGCGCTCGTCTTCACCTCCGTCGGCTCGGTGAGCGCGTCGCGGCGCGACCTCGTCGGGCAGGCACCCCGGCTGCGGCGGTTGCTGCCCGTCGGTGTCGCGGGCGGCGTGTGCGGCGGGGTGCTGGTGCTCGTCAGCTCCCCCGAGGCCTTCGCCCGCGTCGTGCCGGTCCTCATCGGGGTCTCGTCGGTGGGCGTGCTGGTCCAGCGGCGGCCCCGGACGTCGGCGGACCCCCACGCCGCCGTGTCGCCCGACCCGTGATGGCTCGTGCCCGCCGTGTTCGGCATCGGCGTCTACAGCGGCTACTTCGGCGCCGCGGCCGGCGTGCTGCTGCTCGCGATCGCCCTGTACACGACGGGCGAACCGCTCCCCCGCAGCAACGCGCTCAAGAACGTCGTCCTGGGCGGGTCGAACGGCGTGGCGGCCGTGGCCTTCGCGATCTTCGGACCGGTGGCGTGGACAACGGTCGTCCCGCTCGCGATCGGGTGCCTGGTCGGTGGCCGGCTGGGCCCGGTGATCGTGCGCCGGACGCCGGCGACGGTGCTGCGCACCCTCATCGGGCTCGCCGGGATCGGCCTGGCGGTGACGCTGGGGTCGGACGCCTACCGCTGAACGCCCTCAGACGAACGCGCTGATCCCGGTGATCGAACGCCCCACGATCAGGGAGTTGATCTCGCGGGTGCCCTCGAACGAGTAGAGCGCCTCGGCGTCGTTGAAGAACTTCGTCACCTTGTTCTCCAGCAGGATCCCGTTGCCGCCGAACAGTTCGCGGGCCCATGCCACGTTCTCGCGCAGCCGCGACGTGCAGAACGACTTCGCCAGCGCGCCCTGCTCGTCACGGAAGATCCCGGCGTCCTGCAACTGGGCGACCCGCACCGCCATGCCGAAGCTCGCGGTGACGTTGCCGAGCATCCGCGAGAGCAGGTCCTGGATGAGCTGGTACGACGCGATCGGCTTGCCGAACTGCTCGCGCTCGAGCGAGTACTCCCTGGCCAGGTCGAACACCGCGAGCATCCCGCCCAGGGCACTCCACGCCACCCCGCCGCGGGTGTGCCGCAGGACCGTGTTGGTCGCCTTGAACGACTGGGCGTTCTCCAACCGGTTCGACTCGGGCACCCGGACGTCCTCGAGCGTGATGTCGGCGTTCTGCGCCGCCCGCAGCGCGAGCTTGCCCTCCATCTTGGTGGCGGTGAAGCCGGGCGTGCCCTTTTCGACCACGAACCCGAGCACCGGCTGCTTGCGGATGTCGACGTCGGGACCGTCGCCTCCCTCGGAGATGTCCCTCGCCCAGATGACGACGAGGTCGGCGAAGGTGGCATTGCCGATCCACCGCTTCGCGCCGTTGAGCACCCACTCGTCGCCGTCGCGGCGGGCGGTGGTCTCGAGCCCGCCCGCGACGTCGGAGCCGCCGTGCGGTTCGGTGAGCCCGAACGCGCCGATCTTGCGCATGGCCCGCATGTCCGGCAGCCAACGACGCTTCTGCTCCTCAGAACCGCAGTGGTGGATCGTGCCCATCGCGAGGCCGGTGTGGACACCGAAGAACGTGCCGAACGAGGAGTCGACGCGTGCGAGCTCCATCGCGATGAACCCGGTCAGCAGCCGCGACGAGCCGGGCTGGCCGTCCGCCTCGAAGTTGAGCCCGGCGACCGACAACTCGGCGAAACCCGGGACCAGCTCGTGCGGGAAACGTGCCTCGGCCCAACAGTCCAGCGCGACCGGGTCGAGTTCCTCCCGCGCCCACTTCCGCACGGCGAGGACGGTGTCGAGCTCGTCCTTCGCCAGCAGTGACTGGTAGTCGTAGAAGTCCCCGGGCAGCAGGTCGGCGTCGTCCATGGCGTGAGCCTTCCCGCCCGGCGGGTGCCGGTAGCGTCCGGGTGGTGAGCAGGTCGCGCAGAGGCCGGAGCCGGCCGGCCCTGCTCGACCAGCGGGTCTTCGACGCCGTGAGTCGCTCCCACTCCCCCTGGCTGGACGCGACCATGCCTCCTCTCACGCGGGCCGCCGACCGGTCGCGGCTGTGGGTGGGCCTCGGCGCGCTGCTGTACGCGACGCGGAACCGGCGGCTGCGCCGGGCCGCCACCCGCGGGCTGCTCTCGGTGGCCGTCACCAGCGGTCTCGTGAACCAGCTGGGCAAGCGGGTGTTCCCACGGCGTCGCCCCGACCTCGCCGGCGTGCCGGTCCAACGCGTCGCCTCGCGGGTGCCGACCTCGAGTTCTTTCCCCTCCGGTCACGCGGCCTCGGCCGCGGCGTTCGCGGTGGGCGTCGGCATCGAGGCGCCCGCGCTCGCGGTGCCGGTGGCAGCGGTGGCGGCCGCGGTCGGGTTCTCCCGCGTCTACACCGGTGTCCACTACCCGGGCGACGTCGTGGCGGGCGCCGCGCTCGGGGTCGGGCTCGCCGCGCTCGGCGGGTGGTTGGTGCCCCCGGTTCCCGGCCCCGAGACCCCGGC
>CAXUNA010000204.1:0-1092 GCA_964252095.1 uncultured Jatrophihabitans sp.
CACGAGGTGACCAGGCCGGCCGTGAGGGCGACGAACGCGATGCGACGGTGGGACACGCCCGAGACCCTATCGCCGAACGCCGCCGGGCGGGACCGCCTAACGGACCGTGGCCGAGACGATCTGCACGGCAGGGGTGGGTTTGCCGCCGCCCGCCGGGTTCGCGCCGTCGTTGCCTGCTGCAACGATCTTGTCCAGGACCGCCATCCCGGACGTGATCCGGCCGAACGCGGTGTAGCTCTTGGCCAGCGTGCTGTTGGCGTCCTGGTCGATGAGGAAGAACTGGCTGCCGTTGGTGTCCGGTCCGGCGTTGGCCATCGCCACCACTCCCGCCGAGTAGTCGGCCCGGCCGAGGTTCTCGTCGGCGAAGCGGTACCCGGGTCCGCCGGCACCGGAGCCGGACGGGTCGCCGCACTGCAGCAGGAACAACGTGTCGTCGACCGAGCGCGGGCAGGGCGTGCCGTCGTAGAACCCGAGCTGGGTGAGGTGGACGATGCTCTGGACCGTGCACGGTGCCGCGGCGCCGTCGAGCTGCACGACGACGGTCCCGGCCGAGGTGACGAGCGTCCAGGTCCGCGTGGCGGTCGGCGTGGTCGCGGGGTCGTCCGGCAGCGTCGCCGCCGTCGCGCCCGGGGTCTCCGGTGTGTAGGCGCACGGCCCGGTCGTCGGGCCGCCCGCGCCGCCGGTCGAGGTGCCCCCGGGGAACGTCGGGTTCTGCTGGCCGACGGACGGGATCGCGTTCGCCGCCGCGTTGATCACCGTCACGGTCCCGGCGAGGACGACGAACACCAGGACCACCACCACGATCGCGTAGAGCACGAACGAGGCGAGCAGCGAGACCCCGAACGCCACCCAGTAGCGGCTGGTCGACTCCCGTTGCTGCGAGGCCTTGTTGCTCGAGATGATGGTCGGGATCAGCCCGAACAGCGCGAACAGCACCGTGACCACGATGATCGGCCACAGCGGGGCCGCGGGTCGCGCCCCGGCCACCGGACCACCCGGTGGCGGTCCGTCGCCACCCGGCGGCGGGCCCGGGGGCCCCCCCCCCCCCGGGGGCGGCGCTCCCAGGCGGGGGCACGGCGGGGCCAGCCCCCC
>CAXUNA010000204.1:1102-7030 GCA_964252095.1 uncultured Jatrophihabitans sp.
GCGGCCACCGGGGGGCCGGGGGGCGCGCCCCGCCCCCCGCACCCCCGGGGGGGGGGCCGGCGCCACCGGGGGGCGGCCGGTTGGGCCGACCGCCCGGCGGGTACGGCGATCCGTGGCTGGTCACGGGCGGAGCATGCCCGATCCCGCCGGCCACCGCACCGCGAGGGACCTCAGCCGCGGGCGTGCCAGATCAGCACCGGACGCGCGAAGAAGCCGCCGCCGCGGGCGGTGTGGTTGTCGTACTCGCGCAGCAGGCCGATCACCGTGCCGTCGTCGAGCAGCACGGCGTAGAGCCCCTCGATGCCCACCGGCGGCAGGAACCGCCCGTAGGAGAGCTGGTCCGCCTCGTCGAGCGTGATCACCCGCACCGGCAGCAGTTCCCGGACCGCCTGCTCGAGCGTGAGGGTCAGCGGCGAGGCCGTCTCCGACTCCTCCGCGATCGCCTCGAGCGCCGCGGCGCGGTCCTCGGCGAACGGCCCGACCTGGGTGCGCCGCAGGGCCGTGAGGTGGCCGCCGACCCCGAGGGCGGCGCCGAGATCGCGGGCCAGGGCGCGCACGTACGTCCCCGACGACACCTCCACCGCGACGTCGACGTCGAGCACGCCGTCACCGCGCCGCAGGTCCAACAGGTCGAACCGTTGCACCGTGACGCGACGCGCGGCGAGCTCGACGTCCTCACCCGAGCGCACGCGGTCGTAGGCCCGCTCCCCCGCGACCTTCACGGCCGACACCGACGACGGCACCTGGTCGAACTCGCCCACGAACTGCGCCGTGGCCGCGCGGACCGCGTCGTCGGTGACGCCCGACGCGTCGACGCTCGCGATCAGCTCGCCGTCACGGTCGTCGGTGACGGTCGAGACGCCGAGCCGGATCGTCGCGCTGTAGGCCTTGTCGGTGAGCACCAGGTGGTGCAGCAGCCGGGTGGCCTGCCCCACCCCCACCAACAGGACGCCGGTGGCCATCGGGTCGAGCGTGCCGGCGTGGCCGACCCGGCGGGTGTGGGCGAGGCGCCGCAACCGGCCGACGACGTCGTGCGAGGTCATCCCGGCGGGCTTGTCGACCAGCACGAGGCCGCCGGGCATGTCGTCGCGGCGCTTACCCGGCACGGGTCTCTCCCAACACCAGCCACCGTTGCCCACTGCAACGGACGACCATGCCCACCAACCGCACGCCGATGAAGGCGGCGAGCCCCGCCCACACGCCCTGGATCCCCCAGTCGAAGTGCAACGCGGCGAGGTCGATCGGCACGAAGAAGACGATGGCCGCCACCAGGGTGAGGTTGCGCATGAACGCGACGTCGCCCGCGCCGATGAGCACGCCGTCGAGCGCGAACACCAGGCCCGCGGCCGGCATCATCGCGACGAACCACGGCCACAGCAACGACGCCTGGTGCCGGACGGCCTCGGACGACGTGAACAGGGCCGGCACCACCCGCCACCCCGCGACGAGCAGGAGCGCGGCCACGACGCCGACCAGCAGGCCCCACCGGCCGACCCGCCAGGCCGTGCGCCGGGCGGTGGCGGCGTCGGAACCACCGAGCGCGGCGCCCACGAGCGACTGCGCCGCGATCGCGAAGGAGTCGAGCACGAGGGCGAGGAACGTCCACAGCTGCAGGGCGATCTGATGCGCGGCGACCGGTGCGGCGCCGAAGCGGGCGGCCACGCCGGCCGAGGTGAGGAACGCGGCCTGGAACCCGGCCGAACGCAGCAGCAGGTCGCGCCCGACGACCAGCTGCGCGCGCATGGTGTGCCAGTGCGGCCGCAGCCGGGGCGAGGCCTTCACCAGGGCGCGGACGAACATCCCGGCGCCGAGGACCTGCGCCGCGACGTTGGCCACCGCCGAACCGACGAGTCCCCAGCCGGCCGTGTACACCAGCAGCGGGCACAGCGCCGCCGAGACGGCGTTGGCGAGGAGCACGACCCGCACCGGGGTGCGGGTGTCCTGGACGCCGCGCAGCCAGCCGTTGCTCGCCACCACCACGAGCACGAACGGCAGGCCGATCACCGCGATCCGCAGCCACTGCTCGGCGGCCACCTGGGTCGGTGTGGGCCCGCCCGCCAGCGCGCGCGTGAGCGGCCCGGCGAAGACCTCGCCCACCAGCACGCCGATCAGTCCGAGGGTCACCGCGAGCCACGTAGCCTGCGCGCCCTCGGCGACCGCGCGGTCGCGGTGCCCGGCGCCGTACCACCGGGCCGCCCGCGCGGTCGTCCCGTACTCCAGGAACGCGCCGACGATCGCGACCAGTTCGAGCAGCGTCCCGGCCACGCCGAGACCGCCGAGCGGCACCTCGCCGAGGTGCCCCACCACGGCGGTGTCGACGAGCACGTACAGCGGCTCGGCGGCGAGGACGACGAACGCCGAGGCGGCCAGCGACAGCATGTGGCCGGGCGACGCGGAGGCGGTGGTCACGTCAGTCGGCGTCGGGCAGGGAGTCGAGCTCGCGGTACATGACCACAAGGTCGACCCGGCCCAGGTGCGGGTGCCGGAATGCGCCGGGGACGCGGCCGACCTGCTCGAACCCGAGGCGTTCGTAGAGGCCGATCGCGCCGGTGTTGGTGGCGGCGACGGCGTTGAACTGCATGCCGAGGAAGCCCAGTTCGGCCGCCCGGTGCAGGCTGTGCACCACCAGCCGCCGCCCGACCCCGTGCCCACGGACGTCCGCGTCGACCATGTAGCTGCCGTTGACGACGTGGTCGCCGGCGCCGCCCTGGTTCGGGGCGATGTGGTACGTCCCGACCACGCGACCCGGACCGGCAGCGTCCGGGAGCCGGGCGAACCAGGCCTCGTCACGGTCGCCGCCGTGCAGCCACGACGCCTGCGCCTGCTCGGACGTCGAGTCCCGTGCGTAGGTGTAGGTGTCACCCGCGGCCACGACGTCGTGCCAGATCGGCCAGATGGCCGGCCAGTCGTCGACCGTGGCACGCTGCAGCGAGAGCGTCGCCGGGTGCGACGACGGTCCGCTCACAGCTCGTCGTCGTCCTCGGTCTCGACGCGCGGCTTCTTGTAGGGGTCGGCGTCGCCGGCGTAGGTGGCGCCCTCGCGGCGGGCGGCCAGTTCGCGGTCGGCCTGCTCGGCGCGGGCGAGCAGCTCGTCCACCTCGCGGGCGACGTCGGGAACGGCGTCGAGCACGAAGGCCAGCGTCGGCGTGAACTTGACCCCGGTCTGGCGCCCGACCTCGGAACGCAGCTTGCCCTTGGCCGACTCCAGCGCCGCGGCACTCTCGGCGCGCGCGTCCTCGCCGCCCCAGACGGTGTAGAACACCGTGGCGTCGTGCAGGTCGCCGGTCACCTTGACGTCGGTGACGGTGACCATGCCCAGCCGGGGGTCCTTGACCAGCGTCTCGAGCCCGCGGGCGACGATCTGCTGGATGCGGCCGGCCATCCGCCGGGCCCGTGCCTCGTCGGCCATCTCAGTTCCCCTTCTCCCCGCCGATGAACTGCGTCGTGATCATGCAGGAACCCGCCCAGGGGGCTGTTCCTGCCTGATCACCGAGTGGTTCACCGGTCGTGTTGCTGTCCCAGGTCGTCGTCGTCGATGACCCGCAGCCGGGTCGAGAGCACCTCGACCTCGGGACGCGACGCGACCAGCCGCTCGCAGGCCTCGAGCACCTCGCGCACGTGCCCGTGGTCGTTGCCGACCGCCGCCACACCGATCTCGGTGCGCCGGTGCAGGTCCACCGACCCGGTCTCGGCCGCGGCGACGTCGAGGCGGCGCAGCGCGGCCACGATCGGCCGCACCACGCCGCGCTTGTCCTTGAGCGAGTGGACGTCACCGAGGAGCAGGTCGCAGACCAGCACCCCGGTGACCATCCGTCACACCCTCACACCCGTCGGATCGACCGATCAGGTGCGCGGGATCTCCTGCATCTCGTAGGTCTCGATGACGTCCTCGACCTTGATGTCGTTGAACGAACCGAGCCCGATACCGCACTCGAAGCCCTCGCGGACCTCGGTGGCGTCGTCCTTGAACCGGCGCAGCGACTCCACCGTGAGGTTCTCGGCGATGACCTGACCGTCGCGCATCAACCGCGCCTTGCTGTTACGGCGGATCGTGCCCGACCGGATGATCGAACCCGCGACGTTGCCGATCTTCGGCACCCGGAAGACCTCGCGCACCTCGGCGGTACCGAGCTGGGCCTCCTTGTACTCGGGCTTGAGCATGCCCTTGAGCGCGGCCTCGACCTCGTCGATCGCCTGGTAGATGACCGTGTAGTACCGGATGTCGACGCCCTCGCGGTCGGACAGTTCCTTCGCCCGACCCTCCGTCCGGACGTTGAACCCGATGACCACGGCATCGGAGGCGATGGCGAGGTTGATGTCGTTCTCGGTGATCGAGCCGACGCCGCGGCCGATGACCCGCAGCTCCACCTCGTTCTCGCGACCGACCTCGATCTTGAGCAGGGCGTCCTCGAGCGCCTCGACCGAACCGGACACGTCACCCTTGAGGATGAGGTTCAGCGAGTCGACCTTGCCCTCGGCGAGCGCGGCGTCGAGGTCGTCCAACGAGATCCGGCGACGCGACGACGCCAACTGGGCGTTGCGCTCGCGGGTCTGCCGACGGTCGGCGATCTGCCGCGCGATGCGGTCCTCGTCGACCACGAGCAGCGAGTCGCCGGCACCGGGCACGGAGGTGAGGCCCAGGACCAGCACCGGACGCGACGGCCCGGCCTCCTGGATCTGGTCGCCGTTCTCGTCGAGCATGGCGCGGACGCGACCGAACGCGTCGCCCGCCACGACCGACTCGCCCACCTTCAGCGTGCCGCGGGTGACCAGCACCGTGGCCACCGGACCGCGACCGCGGTCCAGGTGCGCCTCGAGCGCGACACCCTCGGCGTCCTGGTGCGGGTTCGCCCGCAGGTCCAGGCTCGCGTCGGCGGTGAGCAGGATGCCCTCGAGCAGGCCGTCGATGTTGAGGTTCGACCGCGCGGAGACGTCGACGAACAGCGTGTCGCCGCCGTACTCCTCGGCCACCAGCCCGTACTCGGTGAGCTGCTGGCGCACCTTCGCCGGGTTGGCGTCCTCCTTGTCGATCTTGTTCACCGCGACCACGACCGGCACGCCGGCCGCCTGGGCGTGGTTGAGCGCCTCGATGGTCTGCGGCATGACGCCGTCGTCGGCCGCGACGACCAGCACCACGATGTCCGTGGTCTGGGCGCCACGGGCCCGCATGGCGGTGAACGCCTCGTGACCCGGGGTGTCGATGAACGTGATCGCGCGGTCTTCGCCCTCGTGTTCGACGTGGACCTGGTACGCACCGATGTGCTGCGTGATCCCGCCCGCCTCGTCGGCGATGACGTTGGTCTTGCGGATCGCGTCCAGCAGGCGCGTCTTGCCGTGGTCGACGTGACCCATGACGGTGACGACCGGCGGACGGGCGACCAGCTCGCTGTCGTCGCCCTCGTCCTCGCCGTAGGTGAGGTCGAAGCTCTCGAGCAGCTCGCGGTCCTCGTCCTCGGGCGAGACGACCTGGACGGTGTAGTTCAACTCGGCACCGAGCAGCTGCAGGGTCTCCTCGTTGACCGACTGGGTCGCCGTGACCATCTCACCGAGCTGGAACAGCACGGTGACCAGCGCGGCGGCGTTGGCGTCGATCTTGTCGGCGAAGTCCGCGAGCGAGGCACCGCGCGGCAGGCGCAGGACCTCGCCGTTGCCGCGGGGGACGATGGCGCCGCCCAGGCTGGGCGCCGCGAGGTTGTCGAACTCCTGCCTGCGCTGCTTCTTGGACTTGCGGCCGCGACGCGGCGGACCTCCGGCGCGACCGAACGCACCGGCGGTCTGCGCACCGCCACCACCACGGCCACGGCCACCGCCGCCGGGACGACCGGCGAAGCCACCGGGACGGGCGAAACCACCGGGTCCGGGCGGACCACCGGGACCGCCGCCACCGGGACGGAAACCACCGCCGCCGGGACGACCACCGGGACCGGCG
>CAXUNA010000205.1:0-7025 GCA_964252095.1 uncultured Jatrophihabitans sp.
GGGCCGCGGCGACGTTGTCGGGGTGGCCCTCGAACTCCGCGACCAGGTCGAGGACCGCCGAGAGCGGCATGGCCTCCACACCACCGGGAACCAGTTCCCGGGCACCCAGCACGCCCGCCACGATCGCCGCGGCCGACGAACCGAGGCCGCGGGCGTGCGGGATGCGGTTCGTGCACCGCAACAGCAACGACGGCGCCTCGACGCCCAACCGGTGGAAGGTCGCGGTGATCGTCCGCAGCACCAGGTGGGTCTCGTCGAGGGCGATCGATCCCGCACCCTCCCCCGTGACCTCGATGCGGGAGCCGCCGTCGGCCGTGACGGTGAGCTCGACGTCGTCGTGCAGGTCGAGCGCGAGGCCCGCGGCGTCGAACGCGGGCCCGAGGTTGGCGCTGGTGGCGGGCACGCGGACCCGCGCCCGTCGGCCGACGGGCAGTGACGCCGCCACGCTCAGCCGAGACCCAGCGCGCTCGCGGCCGCCGCGGCGTCGACCTTCACCGTGCGTGGCGCCGGCGCACCCGAGATCGCCCACTCGGGGTCCTTGAGGCCGTGACCGGTGACGGTGCAGACCACGGTCGCGCCCCGCGGCAACCGGCCGTCGGCGGCGGTCTTGAGCAACCCCGCGACGGAGGCGGCCGACGCCGGCTCGACGAACACGCCCACCCCGCGCGCCAGCATCCGGTACGCCTCGAGGATCGCCCGGTCGGTGACGGCGTCGATGAGCCCGCCGCTCTCGTCGCGCGCCGTCTCGGCGAACGTCCACGAGGCGGGGTTGCCGATGCGGATCGCGGTGGCGATCGTGACCGGCTTGAGCACCGGGTGGCCGAGCACGATCGGCGCGGCGCCCGCGGCCTGGAAGCCGAACATCTTCGGCAGGGAGTCGGTGACGCCGTCGGCCGCGTACTCGCGGTACCCGCGCCAGTAGGCGGTGATGTTGCCGGCGTTGCCGACGGGGATGCAGTGGATGTCGGGCGCCCGGCCGAGGACGTCGCACACCTCGAACGCGCCGGTCTTCTGGCCCTCGATGCGGTCGTTGTTGACCGAGTTCACGAGCGTCACCGGGTAGTCGACGGCGAGTTTCTGGGCGAGCTCGAGGCAGTCGTCGAAGTTGCCGTCGACCTGCAGCAACTGCGCGCCGTGGGCGAGCGCCTGGGCGAGCTTGCCGAGCGCGATCTTGCCCTGCGGCACCAGCACCGCGCAGGTGATCCCCGCGCGCACGGCGTAGGCGGCGGCCGACGCCGACGTGTTGCCGGTGGAGGCGCAGACGACCGCCTGCGCACCGTTCTCCACCGCCTTGGAGATCGCGACGGTCATGCCGCGGTCCTTGAACGAGCCGGTGGGGTTCGCGCCCTCGACCTTGAGGTAGACCTCGCAGCCCGTGCGCTCGGAGAGCAGCGGGGCGTGCACCAGCGGCGTGCCGCCCTCGTGCAGCGTGACGACCGGGGTGGCGTCCGTGACGGGCAGCCGGTCCCGGTAGGCCTCGATCAGCCCGGGCCAGCCCGGACGCACCGGCTGCGGGGAAACCCTTGCGGTCACGACGATCCCTCCACGCGGAGCACGCCCACGACGCGGTTGACCATGTCCAGCCGTCCCATCTGCTCGACGGTGTCGGCGAGCGCCTGCTCGGTGGCGAGGTGGGTGACGAGGACCAGTGTGGCCTCCTCGCCACGGCCCTCCTGCCGCACCGTCGAGATGCTGACGCCCTTCTCGGCGAACGCCGCGGAGACGGTCGCCAGCACGCCCGGACGGTCGGCGACGTCGAGCGCGACGTGGTACCGCGTCAGCACCTCGCCCATCGGCCGCAGCACCGGCGATTCCGTTGCACCCGGCACCGGTCCCGGCACCTCGACGACGGTGCGTGCGCCGCCGGCCACCCGGTTGCGGGCCACCGCGACGACGTCGCCGAGCACAGCGCTCGCGGTGGGGTCCCCCCCGGCACCGCGGCCGTAGAACATCAAGGATCCCGCGGCTTCCGCCTCGACGAAGACCGCGTTGTAGGCGTCGCCGACCGACGCGAGGGGGTGCGACGCCGGCAGCATCGCCGGGTGCACGCGCACCGCGACGGCACCCGTCCCGTCCCGTTCGGCGATCGCCAGCAGCTTGACCACGCTGCCGACCGCGCGGGCCGACGCGATGTCGGCGGCGGTGAGTTCGGTGATGCCCTCGCGGTAGACGTCGGCGCTGGTGACGGGCACGTGGAACGCGAGGCGGGCGAGGATCGCGGCCTTCGCCGCCGCGTCGAATCCCTCGACGTCGGCGGTGGGATCGGCTTCGGCGTACCCGAGCGCGGTGGCCTCGGCGAGGGCCTCGTCGAACCCCGCGCCACTGCTGTGCATCCGCGACAGGATGAAGTTGGTGGTGCCGTTGACGATGCCGAGCACCCGGTGGACGTGGTCACCGGCGAGCGACTCGCGCAGGGGGCGCAGCAGCGGGATGGCGCCGGCGACGGCAGCCTCGTAGTAGAGATCGACGCCGTGCTCGAACGCTGCAGCATGCAACGCATCGCCGTGGTCGGCGAGCAAGGCCTTGTTGGCGCTGACCACGCTCTTGCCGCCGGTCAGCGCGGCGAGGTGCCACGACCGCGCCGGTTCGATGCCGCCGACGACCTCGACCACGATGTCGACGTCGTCGCGGGCGATGAGCGCCTCGGCGTCGTCGGTCAGCAGGTCGGCCGGCACTCCCGCCGGGAGCTCCCGCGCGCGGCCGGAGCGACGCACCGCGACCCCGCGCAGTTCGAGGGGACGGCCGATCCGGGTGGCGTAGGCGTCGGCGTTCCCGGTGAGCAGGCGGACGACCGCGCTGCCCACCACGCCGTACCCGAGGACGGCGACGCCGAGTGCGTCGGACATGTCTGCTCGTCCTAGCTCTCGCTGCTCGACCACATGGTGTCGAGCCGCAGCAGGTCGTCCTCGGTCTCCCGGCGGATCAGCAGGGTGCCCCGGCCGTCACGCACGCCGACCACCGCGGGGCGGCCGGTGTAGTTGTAGTTGCTCGACATGCTGCGGCAGTACGCGCCGGTGGCCGCCACCGCGAGCAGGTCGCCGCGCGACAGGTCGCTCGGGAGGTACACGTCGCGCACGACGATGTCGCCGCTCTCGCAGTGTCGCCCGACGACCCGCGAGAGCACCGGCGGCGCCGAGGAGTCACGGCTGGCGAGGGCCGCGGTGTACTGCGCGTCGTAGAGCGCGGTGCGGATGTTGTCGCTCATCCCGCCGTCGACCGAGACGTAGCGGCGGTACTCGCCCCCGCCGAGGTCGACGTCCTTGACGGTGCCGACCCGGTAGAGGGTGACGCCGGCGTTGCCGACCACCGCGCGCCCGGGCTCGACCGTGACCTTCGGCCGGACCACCTCGCTGCGCGCGCACTGCTCGGTGACGATGTCGCCGAGCCGCGCGGCGAAGTCGCGCACGGCCATCGGGTGGTCACTGCCGAGGTAGGCGATGCCGAGGCCGCCGCCGAGGTCGAGCTCCTCGACCACGATGCTGTGCCGGTCGCGGATCTGGCCGACCAGGTCGACGAGCCGCGCGGCCGCGACCTCGAAGCCCGCGGTGTCGAAGATCTGCGACCCGATGTGGCTGTGCAGGCCGCCGAAGGTGAGCTCCTTGCGGTTGACGACCTCCTCGACCGCCTCGAGCGCGGCGCCCGAGGCGAGCGAGAAGCCGAACTTCTGGTCCTCGTGGGCGGTCGCGATGTACTCGTGGGTGTGCGCCTCGACGCCGACGGTGACCCGCACCAGCACCCGCTGGGTGACCTTGGCCGCCTTGGCGACCCGGCACAGCCGCTCGATCTCGGCGAACGAGTCGACGACCACCGTCGCCACGCCGCTGCCGACCGCCTGGGCGAGCTCGCCCTCGCTCTTGTTGTTGCCGTGGAACACGACGTACTGCGGGTCGACGCCCGCGGCGAGTGCGACGGTCAGCTCACCACCGCTGCACACGTCGAGCCCGAGACCCTCCTCGGCGACCCACTGGGCGAGGCCGATGCAGAGGAACGCCTTGGACGCGTAGAAGACCTCGCCGTCGTGGAACGCGGTGGCCCAGTCGCGGGCGCGGCGGCGGACGTCGAGCTCGTCGTACACGTAGAGCGGTGTGCCGTACCGGGCGACGAGGTCGCGCACGCCGATGCCGCCGAGCGTGAGCTCACCGTCGAGCCGGCGCGCGGTGGCGGGCCAGACGTGCGGGGCGAGCGCGTTGAGGTCGGCCGGCGGCAGACCGAGGTGCTCGGGTGCCAACACGTCGGCGTGCCGTGGGCCTGCCGGGTGCGCGGATCTGCTCACGGTGCTGGTCAGCCTTCCTCTGGTGCGGGGCGGGCGTGGCGCGTGGCGCCGGTGTCACACGGGCACGCCGCGCCGACACACGGTCTCACGAGCACATGGTGTCAGGCGGGCGGCCTACATGCGTTCCGGCGCGGCCACACCGAGCAGGGCGAGTCCGGCCGCGAGCACCACCCGGGTGGCCTCGCCGAGCAGCAGCCGGGCCTTGGTCAGCTCGCGGTCGGCGTCGGTCGGCTCGTCGGTGTCGCGCGGCAGGATGCGCGGGCCGTCGTAGAAGCGGTGGTACGCCCCCGCCAGTTCCTCGAGGTAGCGCGCGATGCGGTGCGGCGCGCGCAGTTCGGCGGCACCCGCGACCCGCTGCGGGAACTCGGCGATGAGCGTGAGCAGCGCGGTCTCGCGCGGTTCGGTCAGCAGGGCGACGTCGACGTCGGTCACGGTGTCGGGGGTGACGGTCGGGATCCCCGCCGCGGCGGCGTCACGCTGCAGCTTGGACAACCGCGCGTGGGCGTACTGGACGTAGTAGACGGGGTTGTCGTTGCGCCGGGAGCTCCACAGGTCGAGGTCGATGTCGATCGGCTGGTCGGTGTCGTAGCGCGCGAGCGAGTAGCGGGCGGCGTCGACGCCGATGGCCTCGACCATGTCGTCCATGAGCACGACCGTGCCCGCGCGCTTGCTCATCCGCACCGGCTGACCGTCGCGGACGAGGTTCACCATCTGACCGATGAGGATCTCGAGGTTGCGCTCGGGGTCGTCGCCGAGGGCCGCGACCAGCGCCTTGTAGCGGCCGATGTAGCCGTGGTGGTCCGCGCCCAGCATGATCACGACCTTGTCGAAGCCGCGCTCGCGCTTGTTGCGGTAGTAGGCGGCGTCGGCGGCGAAGTAGGTCCACCGGCCGTCGGACGTCACGAGCGGACGGTCCTTGCTGTCGCCGAAGGTCGTGGTGCGCAGCCAGGTCGCGCCGTCGGCCTCGAACACGTGCCCGCCGTCGCGCAGGGTCTGCAGGGCCGAGTCGAGGTCACCCGCGGTGTGCAGGTCCTTCTCGTTGAAGTAGATGTCGAACCGGACCCCGAAGTCCTCGAGCGAGCTGCGGATGTCGACGAACATGAGGTCGACACCGTCGGCCTTGAACACCGCGAGCTGGTCGGTCTCCGGCCGGTCGAGCAGGCCGGGGTTGCGCTCGACGACCGCCGCCGCGATGTCGGCGATGTACGCGCCGCCGTAGCCGTTCTCCGGGACCGGGCGGCCGTGGGCCACCTCGAGCAGGGACGCGGCGAACTTGTCGATCTGCGAGCCGGCGTCGTTGAAGTAGTACTCCCGGGTGACGACGGCGCCCGACGCGGTGAGCAGCCGCCCCAGGGCGTCACCGACCGCGGCCCAGCGGGTGGCGCCGAGGTGGACCGGGCCGGTGGGGTTGGCCGAGACGAACTCGAGGTTGAGGGTGGCGCCGGTGAGCGCGTCGTTGGTGCCGTAGGAGGTGCCGGCGATGACGGCGGCGCGGGCCGTCTCGCCGAGCTCGCCCTCGGCCAGGGTGAGGTTGAGGAAGCCCGGTCCGGCGACGTCCACCGCGAGGACGCCGTCGACCTTGCCCAGCCGCACGGCGAGCACCTCGGCGACGGCGCGGGGCGGCATCCCCGCAGGCTTGGCGAGGCGCATCGCGACGTTGGTCGCGTAGTCGCCGTGGTCGCGGTTCTTCGGCCGCTCCACGGTGGCGGCGGGGACGGCGGTCGGCGCGAGACGCCCCAGCTCTCCCGCGTCCGCGGCGGCCACGGCCACCTCGGTCACGGCGGCGGCGAGCTGTGCTGGCGTCATGGGGGAATCCTATCGACGGGCACACCCGCGTTCCGACGCCGCTGGCGGTCGTCCGCCGTTCAACCTCTCGTGCGGTGGACACTGGATGTTCGAGCCTCGTTGCGATCAGATCAGGCCCAGAACCCCGCCAATCCTGGGCAAACCCGACACCTCAGCAGAGAGACTCCGCCACTGCACCCTCTGGGGTTGGACAACTTTCGGTCACAGCGGTTCCTATCCGTAAAGCTGCTGTTAGATTGCCTGTTGCCAGGGCAACGTTCCGCCGGATCTTTCGTTGGGCGTGACACCCTCGCGTTTTCGGGGAGCAGATTCGTAGACCGGACAGGCCGAGCAGAGGGGACATGCCATGGCCGCACACACGCAGCTCATCCGCACGACCAGCACGACCGCACCGCACCACCGTCCGGCGCCACCGGCGGCACCGCCGATGTCCACGGCTCTCAGCAACGAGGGCCAGGAACTCATCACCGCGTGGGGTCTCGTGCTCGAGGCCACCTCGTTCACGACCCAGCGGTTGTCCGAGGGCCTGGAGCGGGCCGGCGTCAGCGCACCGTTCTTCGACGTGCTGGTCCGTCTCGCCCGCGAACCCAGCCAGCGGCTGCCGATGACCAAGCTGGCGAACGAGGTCTCGCTCACCAGCGGTGGCTTCACCAAGCTCGCCGACCGGATGGAGCAGGAGGGCCTGCTCTACCGCCAGCACTCCGCGCAGGACCGTCGGGTCATCTACGCGGTCCTCACCGACGCGGGTCGCGCCGCGGCGGCCAAGATCTTCCCGAGCCACGTCGCCGACCTGCGCCGCCACGTCGAAGGCGTGCTCGGTGTCGACGGTGCCGCCCAGCTCGCGGCCCTGTGCCGCAAGCTGCGGGACGCCAACTCGGCCTGAGCCGAGGCCACACCCCCCGAGAACATCGCCGACGCCCCGGCCTGCCGCCACCGGCAGCCGGGG
>CAXUNA010000206.1:0-7001 GCA_964252095.1 uncultured Jatrophihabitans sp.
CTGCAGGGGGGTGTCGTGGGGGTGCTTCATGGTGCTGTCTCCTCTGAGCTCTCCATCATGTCAAATTACATGATTACATGCTTACCAACGGACGTCCACGGGGTTCTGTTCCCGACCGGGCACGCTCAGCTGGCGCCCGGGCCACACCGGTCTAAGGTCTGGGCTCGTGGGACTGGCCAGAACACGTCTGGGGTCTGCCGTCTACTCGGTGTACGAGGCGCGGCTACGGGCCTCGCTCGTCGGCCGCCCGCGCCCGCGGCACGTCGCCGTGATGCTCGACGGCAACCGGCGTTGGGCCCGGGCGGCGGGCTTCGACGTGAGCCACGGCCACCGCGAGGGCGCGCGCAAGATCGCCGACCTGCTCCAGTGGTGTTCCGACGTCGGCATCGACCACGTCACGCTGTTCCTGCTGTCCACGGACAACTTCGTCTCCCGTGACGACCGCGAGCTGGCCCAGTTGCTCGACATCATCACCGACGTCGTGGACAACCTCGCGGGCCCCGAGACGCCGTGGCGCGTCATCCCGGTGGGTGCCCTCGACCTGCTCCCGCCCGACATGAGCTCGGTGCTCAAGGCCGCGGCCGAACGCACCGCCGACCGCACCGGCCTCACCGTCAACGTCGCGGTCGGGTACGGCGGCCGGCAGGAGATCGCCGACGCCGTCCGCAGCCTGCTGCAGGCCCGGGCCGCCGAGGGCCAGACGCTCGAGCAGGTCGCCGAGGACCTCGAGACCGAGCACATCGCCGAGCACCTCTACACCAAGGGCCAGCCGGATCCCGACCTCGTCATCCGCACCTCGGGCGAGCAGCGGCTCTCCGGGTTCCTGCTGTGGCAGTCGGCCCACTCGGAGTTCCACTTCACCGACGCGCTGTGGCCCGACTTCCGCAAGATCGACTTCCTGCGCGCCCTGCGCGACTACGCCGCCCGCAGCCGGCGTTTCGGCGCCTGACCGCGCCGGGGCATGAACCTGCGGTGGAGCCTGATGTTTCCGATCGTGTCGTCCGCGTGAACATCCCGCGTGTCGTCCGTCGGCCGGCCCCGGACGGGCTTAGCGTCCCGAACTGACGCCGGTCCACTGCCGACGTCGCGGGAGGTCCCTCCGGTGCCGACGGTCGACGAGGGGCGGTCGACAGTCGTCGTCCCCGGTCGAGCCCCGACCCGGACGACCACTCGGACCGCCACCTTCGAGGAGTGATCCGTGCCGTCTGCCACCACGCCGTCCAGTGCCGCCCCCACCGTCGGGGAGTCCGGGCCTGCGACGAAGACGTTCGTGCTCGACACCTCCGTCCTGCTGTCCGACCCGGGCGCGCTCGCCCGCTTCGGTGAACACGAGGTCGTCCTGCCGCTCGTGGTGATCGGTGAGCTGGAAGCCAAGCGTCACCATCCGGAACTGGGGTGGTTCGCCCGCGCCACGCTGCGCGTCCTCGACGAACTACGGATCCAGCACGGCCGGCTCGACGCGCCGGTGCCGATCGGGGTCGACGGCGGGACCCTCCACGTCGAGCTCAACCACACGGACCTGTCCGGTCTCCCGGTCGGTTTCCGGGTCGAGACCAACGACTCCCGCATCCTCGCCGTCGCGCTCAACCTCGCGGCCGAGGGCCACGACGTCACCCTGGTCACCAAGGACATGCCGCTGCGGGTGAAGGCCGGCAGCGTCGGGCTCAAGGCCGACGAGTACCGCGTCAGCACCGCGGTCGACAGCGGCTGGACGGGCATGGCCGACCTCGACGTGCCCGACTCGCTGGTCGACGCACTGTTCGACGGTGCAACGGTCCCGGTCACCGACGACGTGTTGGCCGGAACCGGGGCCGACGAGCTCCCGTGCCACACCGGACTCGTGTTGCACAGTGCACGGGGATCCGCCCTCGGCCGGGTCACGCCGGACAAGACCATCACGCTGGTGCGCGGCGACCGCGAGGCCTTCGGTGTGCGGGGACGTTCGGCCGAGCAGCGGGTCGCGCTCGACCTGCTCCTCGACCCCGAGATCGGCATCGTGTCGATGGGCGGACGCGCCGGCACCGGCAAGTCGGCGCTCGCGCTCTGCGCCGGGCTCGAGGCCGTGCTGGAACGACGGGCCCACAAGCGCGTGGTGGTGTTCCGCCCGCTCTACGCCGTCGGCGGCCAGGATCTCGGTTACCTGCCCGGCAGCGAGAACGAGAAGATGGCGCCCTGGGCCCAGGCGGTGTTCGACACCCTGGGCGCGCTGGTGTCGTCGTCGATCGTGGACGAGGTGATGAGCCGCGGGATGCTGGAGGTCCTGCCGCTGACGCACATCCGTGGCCGCTCGCTGCACGACTCCTTCGTCATCGTCGACGAGGCGCAGTCGCTCGAACGCAACGTGCTGCTCACGGTGCTCTCGCGGATCGGGCAGGGGTCGAAGGTCGTGCTCACCCACGACGTCGCCCAGCGCGACAACCTCCGCGTCGGCCGGCACGACGGTGTCGCCGCCGTCATCGAGGCGCTGCGGGGCCACCCGCTGTTCGCGCACGTCACGCTGACCCGTTCGGAGCGCTCGCCGATCGCCGCGCTCGTCACCGAGATGCTCGAGGACCTGCCGCTCTAGCCGAGGAACTCCTGCAGGGCCGCCGTGGTCGCGGCGGGTGCTTCCTCGGGTAGGAAGTGCCCGCCGGCGACGGCCTTCCCGTCGACGTCGGCGGCGTATTCGCGCCAGACTTCGAGGACGTCGTACCGGCGGCCGACGAAACCGTCGCGCCCCCACAACGCCAGCAGCGGCACCTCGACGCGCCGCCCGGCGGCGAAGTCGGCCTCGTCGTGCTCGAGATCGACGGTGGCGCCCGCGCGGTAGTCCTCGGTGGTGGCGGCGATGCAGGCGGGATCGGCGAACGCGGCGACGTAGGCGTCGACGGCGGCCGGGTCGAACGCGTCGATCCCGCCGGCCGACCACTGGCCGAGCTTCGTGCGGATCCACCGCTCGGGATCGAGGCCGATGAGGTGCTCGGGCAGATCGGCCGGACCGGACAGGAAGAACCAGTGGTCGTACGCCTCGGCCAGCGCGCGGTCGACGTGCGCGTAGGCGTACCGGGTCGGCACGATGTCGAGAACCGCTGCACGCTGCACCGATCCCGGGTGGTCGAGTACCAGGCGGTGGGTGACGCGCGCGCCGCGGTCGTGCCCGACCACGGCGAACGTGTCGAACCCGAGCGCGTGCATGAGGCCGACCTGGTCCGCCGCGGTGGCGCGCTTGGAGTAGGTCGCGTGGTCCGGTGCCGACGCGGGCTTGGCCGACGCGCCGTAACCCCGCAGATCGGGTGCCACCACGGTGTGGGTGCGGGCGAGGGCGGGCGCGACGCCGTGCCACATCCGGTGGGTCTGCGGGTACCCGTGCAGCAGCAGCACCGGCGGGCCCTCACCGCCCACCGCGGCGTGGATGCGGACGCCGTCGACGTCCCGGTCGATGCTGGCGAAACCCTCGAACGCGCTCACCCGGCCCACCGTAACGAGGGGTTCTCCGTTGTCGGTCCCGCGCCGTACGGTGCGGAGATGACCGGGCCGGTGCCGTTCACCTCGACCACCTCGGCGGAGCAGCTCGACGACCTGCGCCGCCGCCTCCGGGCCACCCGCTGGCCGGATGCGCCCGAGGGCGTCGGATGGACCCTCGGCGCCGATCTCGGGTACCTGCAGGAGCTGGCCCGCTACTGGGCCGAGGAGTACGACTGGCCGGCCCGGGAGGCCCGGTTCAACGCCCTGCCGCGCTTCCGGGTCGACATCGAGGGCACGGGAGTCCACGTCGTCCACGCCCGCAGCCGCACGGGCGCTGGGTTCCCGCTGGTGCTCAGCCACGGCTGGCCCGATTCGTTCTGGCGCTACACCAAGGTGATCGATCTGCTCGTCGATCCCGCCGCGCACGGCGCCGATCCCGCCGACGCGTTCGACGTGGTCGTCCCGGACATGCCGGGCTTCGGCTACTCGGACCCACCGGCCGGAGCACCGATCGACTCGATCGCCGTCGCCGGCCGGTGGGCGGAACTGATGACCGCGCTCGGGTACGACCGGTTCGGTGCCGCCGGTGGCGACGTCGGCAGTCACGTCAGCCGCTGGCTCGCCCTCGACCACCCCGACCGTGTCGTCGCCGTGCACCGCACCGATGGCGGCATCCCCGTCGTGACCGGCCAGGAGGACCTGTCCGAGGCCGAGCGGGCGTTCCTCGCCGACGCCACCCGGTGGGGCGCCGAGGAGGGGGCGTACGGCGCGATGCACCGCACGAAGCCGCAGACCGCGGCGTTCGGGCTCACCGATTCCCCCGTCGGGTTGCTGGCGTGGATCGTCGAGAAGCTGCGTTCGTGGAGCGACTGCGACGGCGACCTGGAACGCCGCTACAGCAAGGACGAGATCCTCGACGACGTCACGATCTACTGGCTGACCGGCACCATCGGCTCGTCGATGCGGATGTACCACGCGAACGGCGAGATCCCCGTGGCCGAACGGCTGCGCCGGGTGGACGTGCCGTCGGGCTTCCTGCTGTTCCCGGCGGATCTCGTGCGTCCGCCGCTGGAGTGGCTCGAGCGTGGCGCGAACGTCGTCCGGTTCGGCGAGGCGCCACGCGGTGGTCACTTCGCCGCGTTCGAGGAACCCGAGCTCTACGCGGCGGAACTGCGCGAGTTCTTCCGGCCGTACCGCGCGGCGATCACCGGGTGACGACGCGTCCGTGGTCTCGCGGTGTCACCGCGCGAAGCGCAGCGTCAACACCTGGAACGGTCGCAGGGTGACGGTGGTGGCGCCGCCCGTACCCGCGGTCACGCCCCGCTCGTCGCGGTGTCGCTCGAGCAGGTCGACGGTGTCGACGCCGGTCGTCGCGAACTCCGGTGTGACGGTCGCGCTCGCGCGGCGGCCGCGGGACTCGTAGAGCCGCACCACGACGTCGCCGCTGCGGTCCTCGGCGAGCTTGACCGCCTCGACGACGACGCCGGTGCCGTCCACGCGCAGCAACGGCGGAACGGGCACGGAGCCGCTCACGGTGCGGACCGGGAGGTTGATGCGGTACCCCTCGCGGACGGCGTCACCGATCGTTGCACCCACCACCAGTGCGTACCGCAGCGTGTGGACGCCCTGGTCGGTCTCCGGGTCGGGCGACTGCGGCGCGCGCAGCAGGGACAGGCGCACACGGGCGGCGGTGCCTCCGCCCGCGCCGGCCGGGCGCGCCTGACGGGTGACGTCGTGGCCGTAGGTGCTGTCGTTGACCACCGCGGCGCCGTAGCCGGGCGCGTCGGCGTCGCCGGGCTCGCCGACGTGGACCCAGCGGTGTGCGCAGGTCTCGAACATGGCCGCGTCCCAGCTGGTGTTGGTGTGGGTCGGGCGGTACACGTGGCCGAACTGGATCTCGCTCGCGTGCCGGTCGGTCGCCACGTCGACGTCGAACGCCACCTTGAGCAGCTTCTCGCGCTCGTGCCAGTCGACCTCGGTGGTGACGTCGACCCGCGCGACGTCGGGCGGCAGGGTCACCGTGGTGACCAGCGTCGACTCGCCGAACCGGCGCGTCACCCGCAGGCCGCCGGGGACCTCCGCCACGTGGTCGACGGCCAGCAGGTCGACCGTGCTGTTGCGGTAGAAGCGGTCGACGTCCCACGCGTCCCAGGCGTTCGGGGTGTCGTGGTGCAGCTGGAACAGGTTGGCGCCGCCACCGGGCGTCACGACCTCGCGTTCACCGTGCGCGACGTCGACGACCGAGCGGACGACGCCGTCGGTGTCGACCCGGACGCGCAGCCGGCCGTTGTCGAGCAGCCAGCCGTCCTCGACCGGACCGACCGCCGCGCCGGGGCCGGTGATCGCGACCTCGGCGGCGAACGGCGCGACGCCGTCACGGACGTGCGGGGTGGGGTTGAAGGTGAGCGGCACCGAGCCCTCGCCGGCGAGATCGCGCAGCGCGCCGTCGACGACCGCCTCGAGTTCGGCCGCGACGGCGGCATAGCTCACGACCGCCTCGCGGTGCACCTGGTGGATCGCCGAGCCGGGCAGGATGTCGTGGAACTGGTGCAGCAGGACGGTCTTCCAGATCCGGTCGAGCTCGTCGTGCGGGTAGGTACGACCGTTGCGCACTGCAGCGGTGGTCGCCCAGAGCTCCGCCTCGCGGAGGAGGTGCTCGCTGCGCCGGTTGCCCTGCTTGGTCTTCGCCTGGCTGGTGTAGGTGCCGCGGTGGAACTCGAGGTAGAGCTCGCCGACCCACACCGGGGCGTCGGGGTACTCGGCCTCGGCCTGCTCGAAGAACGCGCGGGGCGACTGGACGGTGACGCGCGGCGACCCGTCGAGGTCGGCCGTGCGCCGGGAGCGGGCCAGCATCTCGCGGGTCGGACCGCCACCGCCGTCGCCCCATCCGAACGGCAGCAGCGACGTCGTGGCGCGCCCCTTCTCGGCGAACTGCCGTGCGGCGCGGGCGAGTTCGGCACCGGAGATCTCGGAGTTGTAGGTGTCCGCCGGCGGGAAGTGGGTGAACACGCGGGTGCCGTCCAGGCCCTCCCACCGGAAGGTGTGGTGCGGGAAGCGGTTGGTCTGGTTCCACGAGATCTTCTGGGTGAGGAACCAGCGCGAGCCGGACAGCGCGACGAGTTGGGGGAGCGCGGCGGTGTAGCCGAAGGAGTCGGGCAGCCACACCTCCTCGGTCTCGACGCCGAACCGGTCGAGGAAGTACCGCTTGCCGTGGACGAACTGCCGGGCGAGGGCCTCGCCGCCCGGCATGTTGGTGTCGGACTCGACCCACATCCCGCCCACCGGCACGAACCGGCCCGCCGCCACGGCGTCCTCCACGCGGGCGAACACCTCGGGTCGGTGCTCCTCGATCCACGCGAACTGCTGGGCCGAGCTCATGGCGTAGACGAGGTCGTCGTCGTGGTCGAGCAGGTCGGTGACGTTCGCGCTCGTGCGGGCCACCTTGCGGACGGTCTCGCGGGCGGGCCACAACCAGGCCGAGTCGATGTGGGCGTGGCCGACGGCGCTGAGCCGGTGGGCGCTCGCGCGGGCCGGCACGGCGAGGGCGGGGGCGAGGG
>CAXUNA010000207.1:0-6973 GCA_964252095.1 uncultured Jatrophihabitans sp.
GGTCGAGGGTGACCGCCCCCGGCGCCGCTGCCGCGGGGGCCACCGCGGCGAGGACGGGCGCCGCGAGCGCGGCGACCAGGACGGCGGGGACGAGGGAACGACGGCGCACGGGCGGGCCTCTCGACGGTGAGAGCGGACGGACCGGCTCAGCCTCTCCCCGCCCGAGGGGGTTTGCAAGGGTCTGTACTGGTCGGTGTTCGCGGCGGCCCGGATCGGCGGGCGCTCTACCGTGTCGGTCGTGGCCCGCCGTCCCGCCCCGTGTCCGTGCGGCACCGGCGAGACCCTCGCCGCCTGCTGCGGCCGCTACCTCACCGGCGGGGACGCGACGCCGCCCACGGCCGAGCGGTTGATGCGCTCGCGCTACACCGCCTTCGCGCTCGGCGACATGGACCATCTCGCCGGGTCGTGGCACCGGTCGACGCGGCCGATCGCCCTGCGCGACGACCCCGACACCCGCTGGACCGGCCTCGACGTCCTCGCCACCACCGGCGGCGGCCTGTTCGACGGCGAGGGCACGGTCGAGTTCCGCGCCCACTTCCGCACGAAGCGTGAGCACGACCGGCCGACGGACGGGCCGGAGCAGGTGCTCGCGGAGAACAGCCGCTTCGTCCGTGAGGACGGCCGGTGGTGGTACGTCGAGCCCGTGTGACGCAGCACGCCCTGGTCCGGATGTCTGAAAAGGCTTACATTGTCCGCGTCCAGCACGTTCCTGCCCGAGAAAGTCGCACGATGACCGCACCCGAGTACCCGTCCAGCCCGTCCGCCGTCGCCTGGGAGCCCGGCCAGCCCTACCAGCCGCAGGTGCCCGCCGCGGCCGTCGGTTCCGCGCCTGCCCCGGCCTACGCGCCCGCCGCGAACCTGCCGGCCGCCATGCCGTCCGCCACCACCGCAGCCGTCGTCCCGACCCCGCCCATGGTGGTCGGCCAGCCGACCGCCGCGGTTCCTGAGCGGGCGCTCACCCGCCAGTTCGCCTTCGACGGCGGCGCCGCGACCTTCGTCGGGACCGCCATGCTCGGTGCGCTGATCACGTTCTGCACCGCCTTCATCTGCTACCCGTTCGCGCTGGTGCTGCTCGAGCGGTGGCGCGCCAAGCACTCGTTCATCGAGGGCCGCCAGCTGGTCTTCAACGGCTCGGCCATCGGCCTGTTCGGTCTGTGGTGGAAGTGGCTGCTGCTGATGCTCGTCACAGCCGGCATCTACAGCTTCTGGGTCGTGCCGCGCATCCAGCGCTGGAAGTGGGAGAACACCGCCTACGCCGTGCAGGCGCCTGGCACCTACTCGGTCGCCGTCCGCTGAGTCCCGGGTCCGGAGCCTGACCCGCCACCGGTCCGGTCTGCCTGCTGCACCAGGCAGACTGGGCCGGTGGGGACGGCGCGGGTGACGGTGCGGAAGGCGACGGTCGACGACGTCGACGCCGTCCGCGCGGTCGGCCACGCGACCTGGCCCGCCACCTACGGGCCGATCCACGGCGAGGAGTACGTCCGGGCCGGCCTGGCGCGCTGGTGGTCGACCGAGGCCGTCCGCCGCGGCATCGACGGCGGCGCGACCACCACCTACGTCGCCGAGGACGGCACCGGTGAGGTGATCGGGTGCGCGGTGGTCGGCGAGCGTGACGGCGGGCCGTTCGTGTGGAAGCTCTACGTCGTGCCGACCGCGCAGCGCAGCGGCGCCGGCCGGGCCCTGCTCGACGCCGTGGTCGACGACCTGCCCGAGGACACCGTCGCCGTCAGCCTCGACCACGCCGAGGGCAACGACCGCGCCCACGCGTTCTACGAGGCCCAGGGCTTCGTGGAGACCCACCGCCACGGCACCGCCGGGGACCGCGAGGTCCGGATGGCCCGGCTGCTGCGGTGACCGCCACCGCCACGCTCGCGCCGATCGAGGGCGCCGACCCGGACGCCGTCTACGACGCGTTCACGGCCTGGGCCGCCGGCCGCGGCCTCACCCTCTACCCCGCGCAGGACGAAGCGGTGCTCGAGTGGGTGTCGGGCAACAACGTCATCCTCGCCACTCCCACCGGCTCGGGGAAGTCGCTCGTGGCCACCGCCGCCCACTTCGCCGCACTGTGCAACGGTCAACGCAGCTTCTACACCGCACCGATCAAGGCCTTGGTCAGCGAGAAGTTCTTCGCGCTCATCGAGGTCTTCGGGGCGGAGAACGTCGGCATGATGACCGGTGACGCCACGGTGAACGGCAACGCGCCGATCATCTGCTGCACCGCCGAGATCCTGGCCAACCTCGCGCTGCGGCAGGGCCCGGCCAGCGACGCCCGCGTGGTCATCATGGACGAGTTCCACTTCTACGCCGACCCCGACCGCGGTTGGGCCTGGCAGGTGCCCCTGCTGCAGCTGCCGAAGGCGCAGTTCCTGCTCATGTCGGCCACCCTCGGCGACGTCGACTTCTTCGCCGACGACCTCACCCGCCGGACCGGACGCGAGACCGCGGTGGTGACGAGCGCGGAACGCCCGGTGCCGCTGCACTTCCGGTACGCCACCACGCCGCTGCACGAGACGGTCACGGAACTCCTGGAGACCCGCGAGGCGCCGATCTACATCGTGCACTTCACCCAGGCCGCGGCGCTCGAGCAGGCGCAGGCGCTCACCAGCCTGCGGGTCGCCACGCGCGAGGAGCGCGACAGGATCGCCGACGCCATCGGCGGATTCCGCTTCAACAGCGGCTTCGGCAAGGTCCTCTCGCGGGTCGTGCGGCACGGCATCGGCATCCACCACGCCGGCATGCTGCCGCGCTACCGGCGGTTGGTCGAGCAGCTCGCCCAGCAGGGTCTGCTCAAGGTCATCTGTGGCACCGACACCCTCGGCGTCGGCATCAACGTCCCGATCCGCACGGTGGTGTTCGCAGCGCTGTCGAAGTACGACGGCACCCGGCAGCGGCAGTTGCAGGTGCGCGAGTTCCACCAGATCGCCGGGCGCGCCGGCCGGGCGGGCTTCGACACCGCGGGCACGGTGGTGGTGCAGGCGCCCGAGCACGAGGTCGAGAACGAACGGCTGCTCAAGCGCGCCGGTGACGACGAGAAGAAGAAGAAACGCATCGTCCGGAAGAAGGCTCCGGAGGGTTTCGTCAACTGGGGCAAGGCCAGCGCCGAACGGCTCGAGCGGTCCGCGCCGGAGTCCCTCACCTCGCGGTTCACCGTCACCCACGGCATGATCCTCAACGTCGTCGCGCGGCCGGGCGACCCGTGCCTCGCGATGCGCGAGCTGCTCACCGACAACCACGAGCCGCCACCGGCCCGCCGGCGCCACGTCCACGAGGCGATCCAGATCTACCGTTCGCTGCTGGCCGCGGACGTCCTCGAACGGCTCGAGACCCCCGACGACCAGGGCCGCAGCGTCCGCCTCACCGTCGACCTCCCGCTGCACTTCGCCCTGAACCGGCCGCTCTCGACGTTCGCCCTCGCCGCGGTCGAGGTCCTCGACCCGGAGTCCGAGACCTACGCGCTCGACGTCGTCAGCGTGATCGAGGCGACCCTCGACGACCCCCGACAGGTCCTGCAGGCGCAACTGAAACTCGCGCGCGGCGAGGCGGTCGCCGCCATGAAGGCCGAGGGCATCGAGTACGAGGAGCGGATGGAGCTGCTCACCGACGTCACCTACCCGCAGCCGCTCGCGGAGCTGCTCGAGGGCGCCTACACCTCCTACGCCAAGGGCCATCCCTGGCTGCTCGACCACCAGCTGGCGCCCAAGTCCGTCGTGCGGGACATGTGGGAACGCGCGATGACGTTCGGGGAGTACGTCAGCTACTACGGCCTGGTCCGCACCGAGGGCGCCGTGCTGCGCTACCTCTCCGACGCCTACCGCGCGCTGCGCGGCGGCGTCCCGGCCGCCGCACGCACCGAGGCGGTCGAGGAGATCGTCGACTGGCTCGGCGAACTCGTGCACCAGGTCGACTCCAGCCTGCTCGAGGAGTGGGAGGCGCTGACCGACCCCGAGGACGGTGACGCCGCCGTCACCCGGCCGGTCACCACACCCACCCGCGCGCTGTCGGCGAACGTGCCGGTGCTGCGGACGATGGTCCGCAACGCCCTGTTCCGGCGGGTGGATCTCGCCGCGCTGCGGCGCGTGGTCGACCTCGAGCTGCTCGACCCCGGGATCGACTGGCAGGGCGCGCTGGACGACTACTTCGACGAGTACGACGTCATCGGGACCGGGCCGGACGCGCGCGGCCCGGCACTGTTGCACATTGCAACCGACGACGGGGCGTGGCACGTCCGCCAGGTCTTCGACGACCCCGACGGCGACCACGACTGGGGCATCACGGCCGAGGTGGACCTCGCCGCCACGGACGACGAAGGCGGGCTGGTCCTGCGCGTCACCGGGGTGGGGCCGTTCGGGAGCTAGCGGTCAGCGGATGTCGAACAGCTCGAGGAGGGACGTGACCTCCATGAGCTTGCGCACCTGCCGGCTCACCCCGGTGAGGACGAGCGGCACGCCGTCGCGGTCGGCCTGCTCCTGCAGCTCGACCAACGCGGTGAGCCCCGCGGAGTCGGTGAACGTCAACCCGGACATCCCGAGGACCACCTCGCCCACCTCGGGTGCCGCCAGCCGCGCCGAGACCGTCTCCTGGAAGGCTGCGACGGTGGCCATGTCCAGCTCGCCGCTCAACTGCAGCGTCAGCGTGCCGCTGTCGAGCTGCTCGGCCAGTTCCATCGTCACCCCTCGGCACGCCCACTCCGGCCGACGGTCGTCCACCGGCCCCCAGCTTTCCACACCGCCGGGCGTCCGTGGCCGCGTCCCACGCCCCCACCCCTGAACTAGGCTCGGTCCGCACGTCGACCCGTCGATCCACCCTGCGAGAGGCTGTCCATGACCAGTGCCGGAGACGTGGTGAGCGAGGGCGACCGGGCGCGGTGGTTCGTCGGGCTGCTGGACCGCCGTGGGGACGAGGTGCTCACGGCCTGGAACCGCCTGCAGGCCGAGGACGGCGCGTCCCGCAGTGCGGTCGGCGACGCCCGCGAGCTGATGGCCCGCAGCGAGGCGGTGCTCTCCGCGCTCCGCACGTCCGTGCAGAGCTCCGGTCGCATCGACGACCCCGCCGGCCCCGAGTTCGAGTCGCTGCGCCGGCTGCTGTCCGAGCGGTCGATCCGCGGCGCCCGGGAGGGGCTGTCGCCGGCCGAGGTCGCGCACGGGGTGCTCGCCCTGCGCGAGGCGCTGTTCGTCGTCCTGCAGACCGAGCACGACGACGAGTCGGTCGGGCTCACGCAGGCCGCGATGATCACCGGCCGGCTGGTCGACGGTCTGGCCCTGCTGACGTTCGAGTTTTACGTCCGCGGCCGCGAGGACGTCATCAGCCGGCAGAACCAGCAGTTACTCGAGCTGTCCACCCCGGTGGTGCAGCTCTGGGACGGCGTGCTCGGCGTGCCGCTGGTCGGCACGCTCGACAGCGCCCGAGCCCAGGTCGTCATGGAGACGCTGCTCGAGGCGATCGTCACCGAGCGCGCGCAGGTCGCGATCCTCGACATCACCGGCGTGCCGACCGTCGACACCCTCGTGGCGCAGCACCTGCTCAAGACCGTCACCGCGACCCGTCTCATGGGCGCCGACTGCATCATCAGCGGCATCCGCCCGCAGACCGCGCAGACCATCGTGCAGCTGGGCATCGACCTCAACGACATCACGACCCGCGCCACGCTGGCCGACGCGCTCGCCACCGCGATCGGCCGCATCTCCGGCGGCACCGCCACGATCTCGGCCGGCTGACATGCCGACCGTGCCGATGGTGAAGGTCGGCCGGGTCCTCGTCGCCACGCTCGGCGACGAACTCGACGACTCGGGCGCGTTGGACCTGCAGGACGAGGTCGGCCGCCGCGTCGTGCACGAACGCGCGACCGGCGTGCTGCTCGACATCTCGGCCCTGCAGATCGTCGACTCGTTCATCTGCAAGGTCCTCGGTGACACCGCGGCGATCGTGCGGGTGCTCGGGGCGCGCGTCGCGCTCGTCGGGATGCGGCCGGCTGTCGCGATCACGCTCGTCGAGCTCGGCCTGCCGCTGTCGGGCGTCGACACCGCGCTCGACATCGACCACGGCCTGCGCGCGGTGAACGCGCCCGCCACCCCTGCCGCTCCGTACGGGACAGCGACGACACGTCGGCAGCCGTGACCGGGCCCGGGGACGTCACCCCGCCCGCCACCGCGCAGGTCGACCTGCTCACCTCCGACGACGTCGTCCGCGCCCGGCACCGGGTCCGGGAGACCGCGCCCGCCGCCGGGTTCGACCTGGTCACCCAGACCAAGCTGGTGACGGCCGTCAGCGAGCTCGCCCGCAACGCGGTCGTGCACGGCGGCGGCGGCAGCGCGACCATCCGCGTCGTACACAAGGACGACGGCCTGCCGGTGCGCACGGGAATCGTGGTCGAGGTCGCCGATCACGGACCCGGCATCCCCGACATGGACCGCGCGATGACCGGCGGCTGGAGCAGTGGCACGGGTCTCGGGCTCGGCTTGCCGGGTTCGCAGAAGCTGGTGCACGAGTTCGAGATCGCGTCGACGCCGGCGGAGGGCACGCACGTGCGGATCGCCATGTGGCGGCGGGGCCGGTGACCGACGACGTCGGGACGCCCGCCCCGGAACGGCAGGCGGTCGACGACTCCTCGCAGGTGCGGGTCGCGGTCCAGCTCGCCGCCCGGCTCGCGCGGGCCGCGGGTTTCGCGACCACCGCGGTCGACACCATCGCCCTCGCCGCCACCGAGCTGGCCGAGAACCTGCACCGGCACGCCGTGGGCGGTCAACTGCTCGTGCTGCCGCCGGTGACTCCCGACGACGACCTGGTCCTGGTGGCGCTCGACCGCGGACCCGGCGTCGACCGCTTCGAGCGGTGCCTCGTCGACGGCTACACGACGATCGGCACGTTGGGCGTCGGACTCGGCGGGATCCGCCGGTTGGCCCGCCGCTTCGACGCCGTCAGCGAGCCCGGCCGCGGCACGGTCGTCGCGGCGTCCTTCGGCCGGCCGGCACCGGAT
>CAXUNA010000208.1:0-6957 GCA_964252095.1 uncultured Jatrophihabitans sp.
ATGCGACGCTGCGTCGGTGGTTCGACGCGCACCGTGCGAAATACGACGATCCGCCGCGCTTCGACTGCGACGCGGCGGTGCTGGCCGAGACGCCGACGGAGGCGTCGGTCCGCGCATTCGTCGGCGAGCCGCGACAGCCGGCCGGCGAGGCCCGCGAGGGCTCCGGTGTCGGCGGCGGGAGCACCGCGGTAGCCCGAGAGCAGCGGCGCCGCCTTGGGCGCGGCGACCAACGCGGCCGCGTCCTCGAACGTCAGCGGCACGACGGCGAACGCGCGATCGCCGAGCAGATCGGTGGCGACACCTCCGACGCCGAACGAGACGAGCGCACCGAAGGAACGGTCGTCGGTCAGTCCGAACACCGTGTCGACGCCCCGCGGCACCATCGACTGCACCGTCGCCTGCGCGTCGACGTCGGGGAGGTCGAGCGACGCCCATGCCTCGTACAGCGCCGCGTCGTCCTCGAGGTGCAGCCGCACCTGTGTGCCGCCGGACTCACGCCGCAGCGCCACCGGCCACCCCAGCTCCGTTGCAGCGTGCAACGCCTCGGTCGGGTTCGTCACCGGTCGCGACGGCACCAGCTCGATGCCGAACGCGCCGAGCAGCTTCGTCACCTCCGGCGCCTGCAGCGGGCGACCGGTGGTGTTCTCGTGCAGCACCTGCCCGACCAGCTCACGGGCGGGCAGCGGGTCGATGTCGGGGAAGGCGGCGGGTGTTCCGACCGGTTCGTCGCGCCAGGCCGAGTACCGCACCGCCCGGGCGAGCGCGGCCACGGCGCGCTCCGGCGACGGGTAGCTCGGCACCGAGCCGTACGCCGGCGCGGCCACCCCGGCGTGCGCGAGCGCCTCGGGAACACCGTCGAAACCGAGGAAGGTCGACAGCACCGGCTTGTCGCTGCCGTCCGCGGCCTCCCGCAGCTCGCTCGCGAACACGTCGGCCGAGGTGGTGGCGAGCGGCGGGACGAAGACGGCGATGACGGCGTCGCAGCCGTCGCCGGCCAGGGCCTCGTCGAGACCGGAGCGGAACGCCGCCGGGCCCGCCTCGGTGCCGATGTCCACGACCCGGCCGAGGGTCAACCCGGCACCGTCGAGGGCGTCGGCGACCAGCAACGCGAGCGCGGTGGAGTTGCCGACGACGCTCACCCGCGGCCCGGCCGGCCGGGGTTGGGTGAGCAGCAGCAGCGCCACGTCGAACATGTCACCGGTGTTGTCGACTCGGATCACGCCCGACGCCTCGAACAACGCCGCCACCGACTGCTCCGGCACCTCGACCGACGTGTGCTGCAACCCGGCGACCACACCCTGCCGGCCGCTCTTCACTGCCACCAGCGGCTTCGTGCGCCCGAACCGTCGCGCCAGCCGGGCGAACTTGCGCGGGTTGCCGAAACTCTCGAGGTACATCATCGCGAGGTCGGTGCCGGGGTCGTCCTCCCAGAACTGCAGCAGGTCGTTGCCGGACACGTCGGCGCGGTTGCCGGCCGAGACGAACGTCGAGACCCCGAGGCCACGACGGGCCGCCTCGCCGAGGACCGCGACGCCGAGCGCACCGGACTGCGAGAAGAACCCGGCGCGGCCGTGCAGCGGTGGCAGCGGTGCCAGCGAGGCGTTGAGCGACACCTCGGCGTCGGTGTTCACCACGCCGAGACAGTTCGGCCCGACGACTCGCATGCCGTCGCGGCGGGCCGCCTGCACGAGATCACGCTGCGCCGCCCGGCCCTCGTCGTCGCCGCGCTCGCCGAAACCGCCGGAGATGACGACGAGGCTCTTCACCCCGCGCTCGCCGCACTGCTCGACGATGGTGCCGACGGCGGCCGCAGGCACCGCCACCACCGCGAGGTCGACGGCGTCGGGGATCTCCAGCACCGACGCGTGCGCGGGCACCCCGCCGATGTGACGCCGGGTGGGGTGCACCGGGTACAGCGGGCCCTCGAACCCGCTGCGCAGCAGGTTGCGGAAGACGGCGCCACCGATCTTGTTCGGGTCACCACTGGCGCCGATGACGGCGACCGATGTCGGGCGCAACAACCGCCGGATCGACGCCGCCTCGGACCGGCGCTCCCGGTCGCGGGCCACCGACGCCGTGCTCGCGGTCTCGACGATGTCGAAGGCGAGCTCGATCTCCGAGCCGTCGAAGTGCCGGTCCGGCGAGTACCCCGCGTCGATGAACACCCGCAGCATGGCGCGGTTCTCGGCCAGGACCAGGGCGGTGAACCGCGTCATCCCCCGCTCGCGGCCGGCGGCGGCGAGGTGTTCGAGCAGGATCGAGCCGATGCCGCGGCCCTGCTGGTCGTCGGCGACGACGAACGCCACCTCGGCCGAGGTCGATCCCGCCTCACCCTCGTAGCGGCCCACCGCCACCAACCGGTCGCCCTGCCACGCGCCGAACGCGACCCGACGGTCGTGGTCGACGTTCGAGAACCGGATGAGATCACGCGGCGGGATCGAGGGATACGCCGAGAAGTAGCGGAAGTACCGGGTACGCGCCGACAGGCCACCGTGGAAGGTCACGATGGCGTCGGCGTCCTCGGGGCGGATCGGACGCAGGTGCAACACTCCGCCGTCGGCGACCACGACGTCCGCCTCCCAGTCGGGCGGGTAGGCGGGGATGTCGTCGAGCGAGGCGGTCACGGCGATCAGTCGCGGGGATCGTCGGGGTCGAGACCGAGCAGCGGGAAGACGGCGTTACGGGTCGCGCCGATGGCCCGGTCGAGCCACGAGTCACCGCCGGGGATCCAGCTCTCGACGTACAGTTCCGCCTTGCCGGGTGGCAGTTCCCCGAACCGCTCCGGCAGGTCACCGGTGACGCCACGACGGCGGAGGTCGTCGGTCCACGACGCCGGGATCGCGGTGTCCAGCGGCACCGGCGCCCCGGTGGCGGTGGCGAGCACCTGGGTCCAGGTGCGTGGGACGCACCGGATGATGTTGTAACCGCCGCCGCCGACCGCGAGCCACCGGCCCTCGGTGAGCTCGTGGGCGAGATCGTGGCACAGTGCAACAGCACGGGCCTGGCCGTCGACGGTGAGGCCGAGGTTGGCGAGCGGGTCGTCGCGATGGGTGTCACAGCCACCCTGCGTCACGAGCACCTGGGGTTTGAACGAACGCAGGGCGCTCGGCACGACGGCCTCGAACGCGCGCAACCAGCCGGTGTCGCCCGTCCCCGGCGGCAAGGCGACGTTCACGGCCGTACCGACCGCGTCGCCGCGGCCTATCTCGGTGGGCATCCCGGTGCCGGGGAACAGGAAGCGGGGGTCCTCGTGCAGGCTCACCGTGAGCACCCGGGGGTCGTCGAAGTACGCGGCCTGCACGCCGTCGCCGTGGTGGACGTCGACGTCGACGTACGCGATCCGGGTGTAGCCCGCCTCCAGCAGCCGGTTGATCCCGAGCACGATGTCGTTGATCAGGCAGAACCCCGAGGCGGCGCCGCGCATCGCGTGGTGCAGCCCGCCGGCGAGGTTCACCGCGTGAGTGGCGCGGCCGTCGACGATCGCCTCGGCCGCGGTGCGGGTGCCGCCCGCGATCAGCGCCGCGGCGTCGAACATGCCCGCGAACACCGGGTTGTCGTCACCGCCGAGGCCGTACCCCACGTACCCGGGTTCCGACGACGCCTGGCGCAGCGCGGCGAGGTAGTCGGCGTCGTGGATCGTGAGGAGCTCGGTGTCGGTGGCACCGACCGGCGCGACCACGTCGAGCCGGTCGAGGACACCGGTGGCCCGCGCGAGGCGCATCGTGAGGTCCAGCCGCACCGGCGACATCGGGTGGTCACCGAAGTCGTAGTGCAGGTACTCCTCGCTCCACACCGCGATCGCCGTGCACCCCGCGTCGCCCACGGACCGACCGTAGCCGACGGCGGCCGCAGACGTGGTCGAGGTGGGTCGGCCCCAGGAACTCCCCGTCGACGTCGGCACCGGCCACCGGGAGCGACGAACAGTGCACCACCGACCGACCGCTCGTCGGCACCTGCTCGGCGGCGACGGACCGCGGGACCCGACCGTTGACGGCAGCGCCTCGGTCGGGACAAACTGCACGGATCGGTCGGTCGAGCTTCGGCCGTCGAACGGGAGCCGAGACCCGGCACCGTCCTCTCCGAACGGAGCTCGTCGATGAGCCGTCGTTCTGTTCCGCCCCTGTTCGCGCTGCTGGTGGGCGTCGTGGTCGCGGCGGGTGCACCCGCGGTGGCCTCGGCGGCCACGACCGCCCCACCCACCGTCACCACCGACAAGGGGGCGGTGCAGGGCAAGGCCGCCAGCGGCGTGGACAGCTTCTTGGGGATCCCGTACGCCGCGCCTCCGGTCGGAGCGCTGCGGTGGCAACCGCCGTCCGCGGCGACGGCGTGGACGAAGGTCCGCCCGGCGACGACCTACGGCAACCGCTGCGCGGCGTTGGCCAGCACGAACGGGGCGCGTTCGAACTCCGAGGACTGCCTGTACGTCAACGTCCAGCGACCGACCGGCACCGCGACGTCCGCGCACCTGCCGGTGTACGTCTTCATCCACGGCGGCGGACTGGTCAACGGCAGCTCCAACCAGGCGAGCGGTGACAAGATCGTCCGGGAGACCGGCGCGATCGTCGTGTCCATGAACTACCGGCTCGGCATCTTCGGGTTCCTCGGCCTGCCCGGCCTGTCCACGAAAGGCGAGGGCAACTACGGGTTCCTCGACCAGCAGGCGGCGTTGCGCTGGGTGCAGCGCAACATCGACGCGTTCGGCGGCGACTCCAGCCGGGTGACCGTGGGCGGCGAGTCCGCGGGCGGCTTCTCGGTGTGCGGGCACATGGTCGCCACGAGCTCGCGAGGCCTGTTCGCCCGCGCCATGATGCAGAGCGGTGCGTGCCCCAGCCGGCCGGTCTCGGCCACCGAGGCGAACAGCAGGAGCTTCGCCACCGCCGCCGGATGCACCTCCGCCGTCGTCACCTGCCTGCGTTCGGCCTCGGCCTCCGCGCTCCTCGACGCCGGCACCGGTTTCTCTCCGACCTTGACCAGCGGCGTCGCCCCGTTCCCCGTGGCGCTCACGACCGCGGTGGCTCGCGGTGCGATCGCGCGGGTGCCGATGGTGATCGGCAGCAACCGCGACGAGGGACGCACCTTCGCTTCCGGGTTCATCGGTGGCAAGAAGTCCGACTACCTGGCGTTCCTCCAGACCACCTTCGGCGCCGCCGCGGCCGCCGTGGAGGCCCGGTACCCGTGGCCGGCACAGCCCAGCCGCTTCACGGCCGCGTACCTGGTCGGCGCCGTCGAGACCGATTCCGGTCTGTTCGCCGGCATCGGCGGGTGCGGCACCCTCGGCACCGTCGAGTCGTTCGCGTCCTGGGTGCCCGTCCACATGTACGAGTTCGATGCCCGCAACGGCCCCGGCCTGACGCCGATCCCGGGCTACGTCTGGGGGGCCGGACACGCCGCGGAACTGGCCTACCTGTTCCCGAGCTTCGACAACGGCACGCCCATCGCGCCGACTTTCGACGCCGGCGAACAGCAACTGTCCCGCGACATGATCCAGTACTGGGGCGGGTTCGTGGACTCCGGTGATCCCCAGGCGGCCAACCGCACGCCCTGGCCCGCGTGGAACGACGCGAACCGGGTGCTGTCCCTGCGGGTCGCCGGCGCAAGCGCCACGATCTCCCTGGCGCAGTTCAGTTCCGAGCACCTGTGCAGCTACTGGGGGACCCGCGGTGTGACGGCGAACCCGTCGGCTGCGGCGGCCGTTCCGGGTTCCACGCTCGACTGACCCGTCCCGAACGGGTCGGCGCGCCGGGTGCGGGGCACGATGAGGGCGTGTCCGATCAGAGTCTGACGCCGCGGTACTTCCTCGACCTCTATGCCGAGTCGGACGATCCGTGGCGGATCTCGACGGGGTGGTACGAGCAGCGCAAACGGGCGTTGACGATGGACGCGCTGCCGCACCGCCACTTCGGCACGGTGCTCGAACCGGGGTGCAGCAACGGGGAGCTGACCGTGCTGTTGGCATCGCGATGCGACCGGCTGCTGGCCTGGGACGTCGTGCCGGATGCGGTGGCCCGGACCACGCGGCGCACCGCCGCACTCCCGCACGTGTCGGTGCACCTGGGCGGCGTTCCGGACTACTGGCCCGACGAACCCGCGGACCTCGTCGTGCTCAGCGAGGTGGGTTACTACCTCGACGAGACCGACCTGACCCGCACCCTCGACGCCGCCACGACCGCCCTGGGAGAGGCGGGGACCCTTCTGGCCGTGCACTGGCGCCGTGACGCACCGGACTACCCACTGACCGGTGACCGCGTGCACGACGTCATCCGTGACCGGCCCGAGTTGACCCGGCTGGCCGGCTACCAGGACGACGATTTCCTGCTCGAGGTCTTCGTGGCCGGCGACCACCGTTCCGTCGCTCAGCGGTCCGGTGTGGTGTGACCGCTCGAGCAGCACCCGACCGGTGCCTGCTGCAACGGTGGCGGCCTCATCCCACGTCGAGCACGACCTTTCCCGCCACGCGCCGGGCCAGGAGGGCTTCGACGGCCGCGACGTGACCGGCCCAGTCGGTACGCAACCCGACGTGCGGATCGAGCCGGCCGGCGGCCATCATCTCGACCAGGGTTCCGAGGTCGGCGGCGCTGCGATCGCCTCGACTCATGATCTGCAAGCGCGTTCCGCCGGCGCGGCGGCGCTCGGACTCCAGGTCGAGGACGAACGGCAGGTCCGACGACGAACCGACCGCCTGGGCGAGGCCCCCCGGTTCGAGGCGGGCGAAGGCGCGCGCGAGAAGGGGTCCGCCGACGTTGTCGATCACGACCGCGACGTCGGCGGTGAGTCCCTCGAGGCGCTCACCGTGGACGATCTCGGTCGCACCGATCGTCGTCAGACCTTCGGCGCGGGCGGTGGTCCCGACCGCCGCGACGACCTCGGCTCCCATCCCGGCTGCCAGTTGGACCGCGAACCGGCCGACGCCGCCCGACGCACCGGTCACCAGCACCCGACGACCGAGCAGGTTGCCCG
>CAXUNA010000209.1:0-5138 GCA_964252095.1 uncultured Jatrophihabitans sp.
GAACCCGCGCAGGGCGTTGACCGGGCGGCCGTCGGGCGCGGTGATCGAGGACGGTGTCGCCGCCGCGTTCGCCGTGCTGGGCGTGCGTCGCTGAGACCCGCTACTCACCGGGGCGGGGCAGCGGCGGCCGCCGGGCGCGGCGGGGCGACTTGCCCTTCATCTCGTCGGCGTGGCCGACCGAGGCCGCCGCGTACCCGGCCGAGGCGAGGAACAGCACGATCATGATGAGCAACCACAGCCACACGTGCTGCTCGTAGTGCTCGAGCAGCTCCCAGGTCTCCTTGGCGGCGATGCACACGCCGCCGAGCGCCACGAGCAGCCAGCCGGTGGCCTTGTTCATGTAGTCGACGAACTCGGCCCGGTCCTCGGGCGTCATGGCCTGGAACACCGCCTCGCGGAACGCCTTGTTGCGGCGTCGTTCCCGGACGTACTTCACGGGCGGGACCAGCCACCACCACGGTGAGATCGCCGGGGGCTTGGCCACGCCACGCCCCGCGGCCGCCATCCGGTCGCGGTCGAGCTCCTCGTCGTGCAGCTCGACGGCCGCCTGGTGAACCGGCCCCGCGACCAGCGACCACGCACCCACGAACCCGAACCAGAGGATGAGCGCGTGCATCCCGTGACGGTAGCGGCGCCACCCGGACACCCGGAGCACCGCTGAGACCTGGCCCACGCGGGCACCGGCCACGTCCTATGCTCGGCGGCCGTGACGACCCCGCACGACGAGACGCCGCCCATCGTGTACCGGCTGCCCCGCTGGCAGCCGGCGCTGCTGTTCCTCGTGACGACCGGCCTCGCCGCGTACGCGATCTACGCCCACAGCAGTGACAGCACCGTGCTTGTGATCGTCGTGGGGCTCGCCGTCGCGTTCTTCGTCGCCGCGGTCGCCGCGGCCCGGATGTACCTCGTCGCCGACGACGACGGCATCGGCATCCGCCGCTACGCCGGCGAGAGCTCGCTGAACTGGGACCAGATCAGCGGGATCGCGGTCGCCCGGCAACGCGGCGGTGCGCTCACCCTCGAGCTGCAGTGCCCGGACCACACCGCGCTGCGGGTGCCGCCGTCGCTGGTGCTGCCGCTGCGTCCCACCAACGTCGCCCGCACGTCGTCACTGCTCTCGCTCAAGGCCCGGGAGCTGAGCGAGCGCCGACCGCACGGTTCGACGCCGCCGGCCATGATGCGCTGAGACCTCAGTAGGGCGGGCGGAGCCGCTTGCGCATCGCGTCGACGTCGACGTCGGCGGGCGGGTAGACGGGGTCGAGCTCGGCGAACGTCTCGCGCAGGATCTCCCCCACGGCCCAGTTGCGGTACCACTTGCGGTCGCTGGGGACGACGTACCAGGGCGCGACGTCGGTGTCGGTCTTCTCCAGCATCGCGGCGAACGCGGCCTGGTAGTCGGTCCAGAAGCCGCGCTCCTCGACGTCGCCCTCCGAGAACTTCCAGTGCTTGGTCGGCTCGTCCAGCCGCTCCAGCAGCCGCTCCCGCTGGGTGGCGTACGAGACGTGCAGGAAGACCTTGACCACGGTGGTGCCGGCGGCGACCAGCTCGCTCTCGAAGGCGTTGATCTCCTCGTAGCGGCCCTCGACGGTCTCCGGCGGCAGGGTCTGGTGCACCCGCGGCACGATGACGTCCTCGTAGTGCGACCGGTCGAACACCCCGATCTGACCCAGGTCCGGCAGGGCCCGGCGGATGCGCCACAGGAAGTGGTGGGCGAGTTCGGTGGGCGTCGGGCGCTTGAAGGCGGTGGTCCTGACGGCTTCGGGCTGCAACTGACCGACGACGTGCTTCACCACCCCGCCCTTGCCCGCGGTGTCGATGCCCTGCAGCACCAGCAGCACCGAGCGCGGGGCGATCCCCGCCGACGCCGAGGCGGTGAGCCGCTCCTGCCACTCCTCCAGCGAGACGCCCTCGGGGTCCGCGAGCGCCGCCGTGGTCTTCGCCTTGTTGCCGGGGGCGAGCGGCGTGGCGGCGGTGTCGTAGCCGGCGAGGTTCACGGCACCGGGCCGGACACGGAGGTTCTGACGCACCGAACGGGTATGAGCCACGAGGGAGGACATTAGTTGGTCCCCGCGACACCACCCGAGGAGATCAGTGCACCAGTTCGACGTCTGGGCGCCGGCAGTCGAGCGCGTCCGCGTGCTCACCACCGGCGGACCCGGCCCCGCCGGCGAGACCGTCACCGAGTTGACCGCAGGACCCGACGGCTGGTGGTCGGTCGCGGTCGACGACGCCGGCCCCGGGACCGACTACGCGTTCCTCCTCGGTGACGACGCGGACGACGGCGCGTTGCCACCCGAGCGTCCCGACCCGCGCAGCCGCTGGCTCCCGGACGGCGTGCACGGCCGCAGCCGGGTCTACGACGCCTCCGACTTCGCGTGGTCCGACGCCGGGTGGACCGGCCGGCCGCTGCCCGGCGCCGTGTACTACGAGTTGCACATTGCAACGTTCACTCCGGGCGCCACGTTCGACACCGCGATCGAGCGGCTCGACCACCTCGTCGAACTCGGCGTGACCCACGTCGAGGTGCTGCCGGTCAACGGCGTCAACGGCACGTGGAACTGGGGTTACGACGGCGTCGCCTGGTACGCGGTGCACGAACCGCTCGGCGGCCCCGACGCCTTCAAGCGCTTCGTCGACGCCTGCCACGGGCGCGGCCTGGCCGTCGTCCTCGACGTCGTCTACAACCACTTCGGCCCGAGCGGCAACTACCTCCCGGACTTCGGTCCGTACCTCAAGACCGGCAAGAGCACGTGGGGCGACCTGGTCAACCTCGACGGGGCCGGCTCCGACGCCGTGCGCGCCTACATCGTCGACAACGTCCGGCAGTGGTTGACCGAGTACCACCTCGACGGGCTGCGGCTCGACGCCGTGCACGCCCTCGCCGACGAGAGCCCGCGGCACATCCTGGCCGAGATCGCCGACGCCGTCGACGCCCTGCGGCCCGCCGCCGGCCGACCGCTCACGCTGGTCGCGGAGTCCGACCTCAACGACGCCCGGATGGTCCAGCCCCGCGAGGCCGGCGGGCTCGGCATGGACGGGCAGTGGACCGACGACGTCCACCACTCCCTGCACAGCACGCTGACCGGTGAGACGCAGGGTTACTACGTCGACTTCCACGGGCTCGACGTGCTGGCCAAGGTCTACACGCACGCGTTCTTCCACGACGGCACGTTCTCGCAGTTCCGTGGCCGCAAGCACGGCCGGCCGGTCGACCGCGCGCTCACCCCGGGCTACCGGTTCGTCGTGTTCCTGCAGGACCACGACCAGGTCGGCAACCGCGCGGTGGGCAACCGACTGCCGGAGCTGACGTCGCACGCCCGCCTCAAGATCGGCGCGACGCTGCTGTACACCTCGCCCTTCACGCCGATGCTCTGGATGGGTGAGGAGTGGGCGGCCTCGACCCGCTGGCCGTTCTTCACGTCCCACCCGGAGAAGGAGCTCGGCGAGGCGGTGAGCAAGGGCCGGCTCGAGGAGTTCGACGGCCACGGCTGGGACCTCTCGACGATGATCGATCCGCAGGATCCCGCCGCCTACCGCGAGGCGATCCTCGACTGGGACGAGGTCGCGGGCGACGGCCACGCCGACGTGCTCGCGACCTACCGGGCCCTGGCGGCGCTGCGCAGACAGCACGCCGACCTCGCCGACCCCCGCCTGGACGAGGTGTCGGCCAGCTACTCCACGGACGACGACTGGTTCGTCCTGCGCCGCGGCCAGTTCCGCGTGGTGGTCAACTTCGCGGCGGAGCCCCAGCGGGTCGAGCTCGACGTCAACCTGCACACCCCGGTCTTCAGCACCCACGTCGGCGATCTCCTGAGCGGCTCGTTCTTCATCGACATGCCGCCCGAGACCGCCGTGATCACCCGCATCGAGGAGGAACCCACGTCATGAGCGTCGTCATCGTCGGAGCCGGCCAGGCCGGAGCCACCGCCGCGGCGGAGTTGCGCAAGGTCGGCTACACCGACCCGATCACGCTGATCGGCGCCGAGGCCGAGGCGCCGTACGAACGCCCGCCACTGTCCAAGGGCTACCTGCAGGGCGACGACGCGCAGTTCGTGTCGATCGAGATCCCGGCGGACGTCGACGTCCGCACCGGCGTCACGGTCACGGCGGTCGACGCCGCGGCGAGGACGGTCACCGCGGGCGGCGAGACGATCGGGTGGGATGCCCTGCTGCTCGCCACCGGTGTCGAGCCCCTCGTGCTCGACCTGCCCGGCGCGGACAAGGCTTTCTACCTGCGCGAGCACGGTGATTCCGACCGGCTGCGCGCAGCGTTGCAGGATGCATCATCGGCGATCGTCATCGGCGGGAGCTGGCTCGGGCTGGAGATCGCCGCGGCGGCACGGCTGGCGGGCTGCGACGTGACAGTCATTGCCGACACGCCGAACCTCACCAAGATGGGCCCGATCATCGGCGGGATCTACCAGGCGGTGCACGAGGAGCACGGCGTGCACGTCCGCCTCGACGCCGACGTCGCCAAGGTGCTGGTCGACGGCGACCGCGCCGTGGGCGTCGAGTTCGCCGACGGCACCACCGAGACCGCCGACGTCGTCGTCATGTCGGTCGGGTCGAAGCCCCGTCTCGACCTGGCGAAGGCCGCGGGGTGCGAGATCGACGAGAACACCAAGGGTGTCGCGGTGGACGGCTCACTGAAGACGTCGGTGCCGGGCATCTGGGCGGCGGGCGACATTGCGGCGATCGCCAACCCCGTGACCGGCTCGCGCGGACGCGTCGAGCACTGGGCCGTCGCGCTCGACAGTGCCAAGATCGCGGCCCACTCCATCGCCGGCACCGAGCGCGACGTCGTCGACTTCCTGCCGTTCTTCTTCTCCGACCAGTTCGACTTCTCGATGGAGATCGCGGGCGGCCCCAACCCGAAGGCGACGATCGTCTTCCGCGGGTCCACCGAGGCCCCCCGCGAGTTCATCGCGTTCTGGCAGATGGACGACGACACCGTCGTGTCCGCGATGAACGCGAACACCTGGGACGTCACCGGGACGCTGCAGGATCTGATCAAGAGCAAGAAGCCGGTCCCCCGCGCCCGCCTCGAGGACCCCGCGATCCCGCTCGACCAGCTCTAGGAACCCGATCCTGCGAGATACCCCCGGCCCCCGCCCCCCCGCGGCGCCCCGAACCGCGGC
>CAXUNA010000209.1:5148-6922 GCA_964252095.1 uncultured Jatrophihabitans sp.
CCCCCCGCGACCCCGCTCCCCCCGCCCTCGCACCCCCCCCGTGCGACTCCGGGCCCCCCCCGGCCGCGGGATCGCGCAAGATCGAGGACTCCAGGCGGGCGAGGGCGACGAGCCGGCTGATGGCGCGGCGGTACTTCTTGCGGTAGCCGCCGGCAAGCATCGCGTCGTCGAAGAGCCGGTTCAGCGGGACGCCGGAGGTCGCGAGCGGGATCTGCCGGTCGTAGACGCGGTCGGCGAACACGACCAGCCGCAGGCCGACGTTCTGGTCGTGCACGGTCTCGACGCCGGTCAGCCCGATGAGCGGCACGCCGTCGACCAGCGCGCCGTACCGCGACGGGTGCAGTGTCGCGAAGTGCGCGACCAGGTCGTCGAACCCGTCGAGCGTGGCGCCGGCGGTGTCCCGGACGCGCTCCGCGACCTGGGAGTCGGTGAGCGGCGCCGGCGGCTCGGGCAGCCCGCGGTGCCGGTAGTCGGGGCCGTCCACCCGCACCGACGTGAACCGCGCGGCGAGCCCCTGGATCTCGCGGAGGAAGTCCTCGGTGGCGAACCGGTCCTCGCCGAGCCGGTCCGGCAGCGTGTTCGACGTCGCCGCGAGCGCCACCCCGGCCTCGGCCAGGCGGGCCAGCAGCGTCGAGACCAGAACGGTGTCGCCGGGATCGTCGAGCTCGAACTCGTCGATGGCCAGCAGCGACATCGTCGACAACGCCTCGACCAGCTGGTGGAAACCCAGCGCGCCGGCGAGCTGCGTCAGCTCGACGAAGGTCGCGTACGCCCGCGGCTCGGGCGCCGCGTGCCAGAGCGAGGCCAGCAGGTGGGTCTTGCCGACGCCGAACCCGCCGTCGAGGTAGACGCCGTGCGCCTCGGCCGGGGCGTCGCTGCGTCCGAAGAGCCGCTTCCGCCTCGGACCACGCCCGCCGCCCAGCGTGCCGGCGAACCGCTCGACCGCAGCGACAGCCGCGGCCTGCGTCGGCTCGGCCGGGTCCGGGCGGTAGGTGTCGAACCGGACGTCGTCGAACAGCGGGGGCGGGACGAGCCCCGCGACGAGCTGGTCCGGACTCACCTCGGGTGCGCGGTCGGCGAGGTGGGCGGGCACGAGCCGACACGGTAGTCGCGGCACACTCGGCGCCATGCGTGCGCTGCTGCCGGTGTCGTCACCCGCGGACGACGTCGACGTCCACGAGTTCTACGGCCGCGACTGGGTCGACGGCGGCGGGCTGCGGGTCAACTTCATCGCGTCGGTCGACGGCGGCATCACCGTCGACGGCGCGTCCCGCGGCCTGCAGACGCCGGGCGACAACCGGATCTTCGCCGCGTTGCGCGACCTGGCCGACGTCGTGCTCGTCGCGTCCGGCACCGCGGGGACCGAGGGCTACCAGACCGTCACCCTGGCCGAGCGGCGTCGGGGCTGGCGGCGCGAGCACGGGTTCTCGGAGTGGCTGCCGACCGCCGTCGTGAGTCAGCGGCTCGACCTCGACCCGACGTCGGGCCTGTTCGTGGGCGAGAACCACGAGCAGAACCGGACGATCGTCGTCACCAGCAGCAGTTCCGACCCGGACCGTCGACGGGCGTTGGCCGAGGTCGCGGACGTCGTCGTGGCCGGCGACTCCGCCGTGGACCTCGCCGCCGCCCGCGCCGCGCTCGCCGAGCGTGGCCTGACGCGGGTGCTGTGCGAGGGCGGCCCGAGCCTGTTCGCCACGCTCGCCGACGCCGGTGTGGCGGACGAGCTCGACCTCTCGGTGTCGCCGCTGCTGGTCGGCCCGGGCCGCCCCCGCAT
>CAXUNA010000210.1:0-6922 GCA_964252095.1 uncultured Jatrophihabitans sp.
CCGCCGCGGCCGCCCGCAGCACCGCGGCGACGTCGCCACGCGCGGACGGGACGCCCGGCAGCAGCGCCCACGGCGTCGTGTCCGCACCGGAGTACCAGGCGGTGGACCGGCGGCCGGCCTGCACGACCTCGGCGCCGGTGCCCACGTTCGCGGCGTCGCGGTGCTGCTCGGGCCAGGTCGCACCGGGGTCGTCGCGGCCGAGGCTCTCGGCGTCGGAACGGTCGAGCACCGGGAACCGGGTGGTGTCGTCGAGCCAGCGGTCAGCGGCCGCCGCGAACTCGGGGTAGACGGTCAACCGAGGCGCCAGCTCGAAGCCCGCCGATTCCGTTGCACCACGCAACACATCGAGCGACGGCCAGGGCCGCTCCGGGTTGACGTGGTCGGCCGTGACCGGCGAGACCCCGCCCCAGTCGTCGATGCCCGCGCCGAGCAACAACGGCAACGTGGCGACGTCCGAGAGGTTCGGCGGCGCCTGCACGTGCACCTGCGCCGGCAGGATCAGCCGGGCCAGCGCGATGGCCCGCAGGTGGTCCTCGGTGGGGCACGGCGGCGCGTCGCGCATCGCCGTGCCGGGCTTGGGCAGGAAGTTCTGGACGATGACCTCCTGCACGTGGCCGTAGCGCGCGTGGCTCGCCGCGATGGCCTGCAGCGCCTCGACCCGCTCGGCCTCGGTCTCGCCGATTCCCACGAGGATCCCGGTGGTGAACGGGATCGCGAGCTCGCCGGCCGCGTCGAGGGTGGCCAACCGCCGGGCCGGCAGCTTGTCGGGAGCGCCGCGGTGGGCCGCGAGATCGTCACGCAGCGACTCGATCATCATCCCCTGCGACGGCGCCACGGCCCGCAGCCGCGCGAGGTCCGCGGCCGAGATCGCGCCGGCGTTGGCGTGCGGCAGCAGACCGGTCTCGGCGAGCACGAGTTCGCACATCGCGACGAGGTAGTCGACCGTCGAGGTGTAGCCGTGGTCGGTCAACCACTCCCCGGCGACGTCGTAGCGGCGCTCCGGGTCCTCCCCGAGCGTGAACAGCGCCTCGTGGCACCCCTGCTCGGCGCCGGCCCGCGCGATCGCGAGCACCTCGTCGGGCGAGAGGTACGCCGCCGGCAGGTGTCGCGGGGCCTCGGCGAACGTGCAGTAGCCGCACCGGTCGGCGCACAGCCGGGTCAGCGGGATGAAGACCTTGGGCGAGTACGTGGTCCGGGTGCCGTGCGCGGCGTCGCGGACCGCCGCCGCGGCGGCCAGCAACTCGCCGGTCGAGCGCGCGGTGAGGTCGTCCGGGGCGGCGTGGGGACGCACGTCGGTGGCGGTCATCCGTCGATCCTGCCTGACCGCCACCCGGTTGCGCACCGAGCCCTGCTGGTAGAGCCGGGAACCCCCCCCCCCCCCCCGGTGCCCGCGGGCCCCCCCCCGGGGGGGGCTTTGGTGCGGTCTTCCCCACGACGGAGTCACCCGACCGCGAGCTCACCCAGTTCGTTCCAGTCGTCCTGGTCGAGGTCCTGGCTGATGATCTTGGGGGTCTCGACGAGGAACGGCGGCAGGTCCTGCTGGGCCTGCTTGAAGTGAGCCGAGTTGACGTGCGCGCCACCGGCCTCGCCGTCGGTGAACGCCTCGATGAGGACGTACTGGTTCGGGTCCGCCACGCTGCGCGACCACTCGAAGAACTTGCAGCCGGGCTCGGCGTTGCACGCCTCGGTGAACGGCCGGCTGATCTCGGGCCAGTCGTCGGCGTGCTCGGGCTTCACACGGAACTTGGCGGTGATGAAGATCAACGTGGTCTCCTCGTGGTGGTGGGTCAGCGGGCGTGCGCGGGAGCGTGCGGGTGGTCGTCGACGGCCACGACGATGGCCTCCTGCGTGCTGCGGGCGACGATCATCTCGACCTGCTCGGTCTCGCTCGCGTTCTGTTCCCAGTGCACGATGCCAGGCGGGATGAAGACGAAGTCACCGGCCCGCGCCTCGCGGACGTCGTCGAGGCGGTCGCCCACCCACCACCGGGTCACGCCCGAGAGGATGTAGATCGCCGTCTCCGACTCGCCGTGGTGGTGCACCCCGGTCAGCCCGCCGGGGTCGAGCACCGCGTACCCCATCCACATCTGCTGCGACCCGGCCAGCTTGTTCGAGATCGCCTCGAACCGGTGCAGCCCGCCCGGCGTCTGCCCGGTGTTGCCGCTGCGCTCGTCGGGGCCGACGACCCGGACGTCGAGCTGGTCGCTCATGCGATGCGCTGCAGCCGGACGATGGTCAGGCCGTTTCCGTCGAGCAGGTCGCCCATGATGTCCGCGAAGCGCACCAGGTGGGGCGTCGCCAGGTGCGCGTCCAGCAGCGCCGCCGACTCCCAGTTCTCGTAGAACACGAACGTGTCGGGATCCTCGACGCCCTGGTGGAGGTCGTAGTTGACGTAGCCGTCCTCGGCCGCGGTGGGGTCGATCAGCGCCTCGAGTTCCTTCCGGAGCTCGTCCCGCTTGCCGGGCGCGGCCTTCATGTACGCGACGACGGTGAGCAGCTCACGGTTCGTGGCGGTGGGCGTGGTCATGCGGTGCTTCCTCCAGGCGTGGTGGGTCCCAGCTGCGACCCTGGACGATGAGAAGCGCGGTCACGTTCTCACAATGCGACACGCGGCGACGGCCGCCGACCCGCGCCGGCGGCCGTCACGATCCGAGGGTCAGCCGGCGTGCGCCTCGCGGTTCGGCGTCTGGTGCGAGCCGCCGGCCTGCTCGGGGTCGCCCGCGGGCAGGCCCAGCATCTTCTCGATGACGTCGGCGCCCTTCTCGGACAGGAACGCGAGGATCGTGCCGCCGATCACCGAGACGAGCACCGTCCAGAAGCCCGGCCCCGAGAAGCCGACCGTGCCCTGCAACCCGAAGTAGCTCGCCGCCCCGACGAACGCGCCCGGGATGAAGGCCAGCACCGGTACGGCGGCCTGCACGCACATCGCGAACGCGCCGATCGCGACCGCGACACCGAGCAGGGCGAACGACGTGTGCTGGCCGGTCGTGGCCGAGGTGACCGCGAGCCACCCGGCGGCGATGAGCCAGCCCCAGACGACGCCGCTCACGGTGGAGGCGCCGCTGACCACGAGGCCCTGCGTGCCACCACCCTTGGCGTAGAACATCGCCCACGCGGCGAAGCCGATCCACACCGACAACGGCGCGGTCCAGCTCCCGATGTTCGTCCAGCTGAAAGCGACGAACGTGTACAGCCCGGCGAGGACCCCGATGGAGATCCCCAGTGCGACCAACCGTTTCATGCTGCTCTCCGTTGAACAGTCCCCGACGCGGTCAGGGAATGAGGATGGCGCGGCCGCGGATGCGGCCGGCCTGCAGATCTCCGATCGCGGTGGCGAAGTCGTCCAGCGGAAACGTTGCGGTGTGCAACTGCACCTTCTGCTGGGCGGCGAGCGCCATGAGTTCGACGAGGTCGTTGTAGGAACCGACGAGGTTGCCGACGATGTTGATCTCCGACGAGACCAGGTCGATCGTCGGCACGTCGATGTTCTCGCCGTAACCGATGATCATGTAGTCGCCGCCCTGCCGGGTCATCGCGAGACCCTGCTTGGTCGACCCGCCCTCACCGACGTAGTCCATGACCACCTCGGCGCCCTTGCCGCCGGTCAGCTCCAGGACCTGCTCGACCTGGGTGCCGTCGGCGACCACCCCGTGCGTGGCGCCGATCTCGAGCGCCAGCTTGACGGCGTCGGGGTTGCGGTCGACCACGACGAGCTCCGCCGGCGAGATGGCCGCCATCACCTGGATGCCGATGTGGCCGAGACCGCCGGCGCCGATGATCACGCAGCGGTCGCCCGCCCGCAGCCGGCGGGCCGCCTTGGCCGCGGCGTGGTAGGCGGTGAGCCCGGCGTCCGCGAGGGCCGCGACCGCCTTCGGCTCCAGCGAGTCGTCGAGCTTGACGCAGCTGCGCGCCGACGTCTTGAGGTACTCCGCGTACCCGCCGTCGGTGTCGATGCCCGGGAACTGGCTGTTCTCGCAGTGGACGTCGTCGCCGAACCGGCACGCGCGGCACAGCCCGCACGTCACCAGCGGGTGCAGGATCACCTTGTCGCCCTCGGCGACGTTGGTGACGGCGCTGCCGACCGCGTGCACCCAGCCCGAGTTCTCGTGGCCGATCGTGTAGGGCAGCACGACGTTGGTCTTCGGCGCCCACTGACCCTCGATGATGTGGATGTCGGTGCGGCACACGCCCGCAGCGCCGATCCGCACGATGACGTCGTGCGGCCCGGTCACCTCCGGCATCGGGACGTCGTCGATCGCGAGGTCGCGGCTGACGTCGTTGTGGTAGCCGAGGACGCGGACGGCCTTCATGAGGGGGATCCCTTCGTGGTGGAGAGGAGCGGGAGCAACGGCCGGGCGGAGCCGTCACCGTCGGCGCGGGGTGCCTGGTCGGCCTCGGAGCCGGGGTAGCGGGTCTGCAGCAGGCCGCGGCAGAAGTGCGCGTTGCCGTCGATGCTGATGCGCACCGACCGCGCCATCCGCAGCCGTTTCACGGCGTCGACAGCAGGCACCGGGGTGCCGTCCGCCTCGACCAGCACCGGCGCCGACGGCACCAGCGAGATGCCGAGCCCGGCGCGGCGCGAGAGCAGGGCGTCCCGCTCGCGGCCGGCCGGCAGCTCGGCCAGCGTGACGCCCGCGACCCGGGTCTCGGACCGCGCGGCGTCCTCGTGCAGCCACGCGGTGAGCGCCCGTTCCATCGCCGCGACGTGGGCCTTGCGGCGGAACGTCAGGCGCAACTCGTCGAGGCTGTCCTCCGCCTCGTGGCCGAACGTGCCCCGGTAGTCGTCACCCCGCGCGAGACCGCCGTTGATGAGCTCGGAGTCGTGGTGGTCGTCGAGTTCCACCGTCACGGCGGTGACACCGGGGACGGCCGTGACCGCCTCCCGGGCGTCGCCCGCCATCAGCCACGCGAAGTTCGGCGCGCAGAACGACGTCGGCAGCCGCAGGTGGACGACCGTTGCACCGTGCACGTCGACCTCGATCGACCGCACGAACCCCAGGTCGGTCACGGGTTCGTCGAGCTCCGGGTCGAGCACGGTGTCGAGCGCCGCGACGACCGCCGCCCGGAGGGCGACGGTGTCGCGGGCGACTGTCGCCGTCATACCGCGGCCGAGACGGCGGGCTGCGGCACCTCTTCCGGTGCCGGCGCGACCTGCAGCGCCTCGGGGACCGTGATGTCGTAGATCGCGGCGGCGTTGAGGCCGAGGATCTTCTTCTTGATGTCGGTGGTGAGCTGCGTGTACTCCGTCATGTCCGCGGGGATCTGGAAGTCGACGAAGCTCTCGACCAGCCACTTCGGCGTCCAGATGGCGTAGTCGCTGGAGAAGAAGATCCGCTCCTCGCCGATCCAGTAGAGGAGCTCCCCGATGATCTGCGCGAAGTACCGCGGCCGGGTGTGGATGAACGGCATGGCGACCGCGAGACCCGCGTACACGTTGGGTTCCTGCGTCGCGATCCAGCAGAAGTCCTCGAGCCGTGGCAGACCGCAGTGCTCGACGACGAAGTTGAGGTCGGTGAAGTCGCTCGCCACGTGGTCGACGTCGGCGACGTCGAAGGCGTCCCGGTCGAGCGGGCGGATCGTCGGGCCCTTGTGGATGTGGATGTTCTTGACGCCGAGTTCCTGACACGCCTCGAGGTACTTGTAGGTCCACGGGTCGGTGAGCTTGTAGCCGCGCGACTCGCCCTGCCACTCCGCGGTGTAGAGCTTCACGCCCTGCAGGTGCATGTCCTCGGCGTCCTGGCGGAACTGCTTGAGCCCCTGCTCGCCGAACCGCGGGTCGAACGCGTGGTTGTACGTCAGCTTGTCCGGGTGCTTCTCCGCGAGCTGGAAAGCCTCCTCGGTCTGCCCGAAGCCGCGCTTGTAGAACTCCGACAGCAGCGCCGGCTGGAAGATCGCGTGGTCGACGTAGCCGTCGGTGAACAGGTCCTTCATCAGCCGGTCGCCGCCCTGGTAGAGGTAGTCCTCGTAGGGCCACACCTCCGACTCGGGCGACAGGTTGCGGTGGTAGTCGTAGAAGCAGTCGATGAACTGCTTGCCGTGGATGTTGCGGAGGTTGTTCTCACGCGCGTCCCACAACGCCACGTGGGCGTCGACGATGAAGTAGTCCGTGCCGTCCTTGCTGTACATGAGGGCTCCCGTCTCGGACGCGAACGTCGGTGGCGCGCCGGTGTTCCCGGACGTTAGGAGCAACGCCCGCCCGCCGGTACCCGGTCGATGTCTCAAACTGAGACGAAGGCGTCACGGAGCGGACACGAACTGTTCCTTTCGGCGGCGCGGCAACTTACAGTCGAGAAGTCGGCGTCGACGGGAGGAGTCCGTGTGAGCCACACCGGACCCGCACCGCGTGACCTGCTGCCCGCGGGCGGTCGTGCCCCGGAGGACCACCGGCACCCCGACGTCGTCGCATCCGCGCGGTTGCGGGCGTCGTGGCAGCGCAGCCGCGGCTACGGGGTCCCGCCCGACCGTCCGAGCCCGGTGTTCGTGGGCGACGTCGACACCCACAGCCTGTTCTACGAGTGCGGCTCCGAGGTCCTGCGCGGCCTCGCGGCGACCGTCGCCAACGAGCCGATCAGCTTCATGGCCACCGACGCCGACGGCCTGGTGCTGCTGCGACTGTGCGACGACGACGCGATCATCCGGTCGCTCGACCGCGTCCACCTCGCCCCGGGCTTCGGCTTCGACGAACGCGCCGCCGGCACGAACGGCCTGGCGCTCGCCCTCGCCGACCGCACCGCCTCGCTGGTCCGCGCGGGCGACCACTTCTGCGCCGAGCTGCGCGCGTACACCTGCGCGGCCGTCCCCGTCACCGCTCCGGGCGGCGGGCTCGCGGGGAGCATCAACCTCACCACCTGGTCCGACGCCTCGTCGGAACTGCTGCTCGCCCTCGCGCAGGCTGCGGCCGGCACCACGTCCGCGCTGATGC
>CAXUNA010000211.1:0-6878 GCA_964252095.1 uncultured Jatrophihabitans sp.
GTGGCAAGGACGCTATGGTCTGCCGCTCGTGGTCGGCCTCCTCGTCCTCGCCGCCGACGCCGGCACCCGGTGCGGCAGGCGTCGCCTCGTCGCCGTCGGAGGGTTCGGTGTCGATCACGCGGGGTCACCGCCGGGCGGGGTCGGCCGCGGGGTGGCGAGGCCGTCGCGGACGTCGACCCGGTCGCCCGCGAGCCCGGCGGGGACGTCGGCGTCGACGGCAGCGGTGACCAGCACCTGCTCACTGTCCCGCGCCACGGCGACCAGGTGGTCGCGGCGGGCGACGTCGAGTTCGGCGAAGACGTCGTCGAGCAGCAGCACCGGCTCCCCACCGTCGGCGCGCAGCAGGTCCAGGCTGCCGAGCCGCAGTGCGAGCGCCACCGACCACGACTCGCCGTGGCTCGCGTACCCGCGCACCGGCAGGTCGCCGAGCGAGAGCACCAGGTCGTCACGGTGCGGGCCGACCAGGCTCACACCGCGCTCGAGCTCCTGGCCGCGCACCGCGGTCATCGCCGCGAGCAGGACCTCCCGGCAGCCCTCCACGTCGCCCGCCTCGGGGGTGGCGACCTCGAGGTGCTCCAGCGCCGCCATCCGGTAGTCCAGCCCGACCCGCGCGGTCGGCGCCAGTGCCGCGTACGCACCCGCGACCGGGCCGGCGAGATCGGTGACCAGCGCGGTGCGGGCGGCGATGAGCTCGGCGCCGTGCCGCGACAGGTGGTCGTTCCAGACGTCGAGGGTCGACAGCTCCGGGCTGCGGCCGCCGCGCCGGGCCTGCGACGCGGACTTCAGCAGCGCGGTGCGCTGCTTCAACGTGCGGTCGTAGTCGGCGCGCACACCCGCGAGCCGCGGATGACGTGTCACCAGCAGCTCGTCGAGGAACCGCCGGCGCTCGGTGGGGTCGCCCCGCACGATCGCGAGGTCCTCCGGGGCGAACAGCACCGTCTGCAGCACGCCGGTGAGCTCGCGGGCCCGGGGGAGCGCGGTGGCGTTGATCCGGGCCTTGTTCGCCCGCCCCGGCGTGATGACGACCTCGAGGCGCAGTTCCCGGCCGTCGGAGACCACCGCCCCGCGCACGGTCGCGGCCTCGGCCCCCGCCCGCACCAGCGGGGCGTCGACCGCGGTGCGGTGCGACGAGAGCGTGGACAGGTACCCGACCGCCTCGACCAGGTTGGTCTTGCCCTGGCCGTTCGACCCGACCAGCGCGGTGGCTCCGGGCCGCAGCGCGAGGTCCACGCCCGCCCAGCTGCGGAAGTCCAGCAGCGACAGGTGACGGAGGTACACGACAGGCGCGGCGGGACGGATCGGGCGGGTGCGGAGCCGGCTCAGCCGGGCAACCGCACCGGCATGATCAGGTACGTGTACTCCGGGCCGTCCGGTCCGGCGTGGTCGGCCGCGGCGTCGGTCTGCTCGCCGGTGGCCGGGCGGATGACGGCGGGCTTGGTCGGCGTGGTGAACAACAACCGGGCGGTCGAGGCCTCGACCGCGCCGAGGCCGTCGAGCAGGAACGTCGGGTTGAACGCGGTGGTGAAACCCTCGCCGTCGAACTCGACCTCGAGCTGCTCCTCGGCCCGGCCCTCGTCCTCGCCACCGGCCGACAACGTGAGCGTGGCGGTGTCGCCGCCGAACTCCAGCCGCACGGGCGTGCCACGGTCGGCGACCAGCGCGACCCGCTTGACGGCTTCCTGCAGCGCGGGCACCGAGACCTCGGCATGGGCGAGCCACTCCGAGGGCAGCAACGACCGGTACGCCGGGAACTGCGCGTCGAGCAGCCGCGTGGTGGCCCGGCGGCCGGCGGCCGAGAACCCGATGATGCCGGCACCGCTGCCGCTGCCACCGGCGCCGGACAGCGAGACCGTCAGCTCGTCGGCGCTGACCAGACTGCGGGCGGCGTCGTGCAGGGTGCGGGCGGGCACCAGCACCTGGACCGGCTCGGCACCCGGCGCGTCGGGGGTCCACTGCAGTTCGCGGACGGCCAGCCGGTAGCGGTCGGTGGCGGCGAGCGTGAGCTTCTCGCCGTCGATCTCGAGCCGGACGCCGGTGAGCATCGGCAGCGTGTCGTCGCGGCCGGCGGCGACGGCGACCTGGGCGACGGCGCGGGCGAAGGCGTGGCTGTCGACGACCCCCGCGGTGGACGGCAGGTCCGGCAGCCGCGGGTAGTCCTCGACCGGCAGGGTCGGCAGCGTGAACCGGGAGTTGCCGCAGACGACGGTGACGCGGGGGCCCTCGACCGAGAACTCCACCGGGTGGGCGGGCAGCGCCTTGGTGATGTCCGCGAGCAACCGGCCGGAGACCAGCGTCTGGCCGTCAGTGCCGCCGACCACGTCGATGTCGACCTCGGTCGAGGCCTCGAGGTCGAACCCGGACACCGTCAGGGTGTCGCCCGCGACGACCAGCCGCAGGCCGGCGAGCACCGGCATGGTCGGACGGGCCGCCAGGCTGCGGGCGGCCCAGGCGACGGCGTCGGCGAGCGCATCGCGTTCCACGCGGAACTTCATGGACTCTCCTGCACGGTCGGGTCGAGGGGGTCGAGCGGTTGTCATGACCGCGGGTGGGTCAGCTTGCCACGTCCGGGGGACATCGACGACAACCCCCGGTCGTCCACCGGCCGTACTGCTGTGGGGTTCTCTCCAGGGGGATCACACTTCCCGTTGTTCGTCATCACCGCTGTGGAACCTGGGGACGAACCCCGAACCCCCTGGTCGGTCGCGTGTCGGGGATGTGGACAGGCGGGGGACGGCCGTGACCAGGCGCAGGCACGCAGGTGGACGGCGGGTGACGCGCAGATCTCGTCCACATGACGGAGACGGTTGTCCACACCCCACCCCACAGGTTGTGCACGTCGGGGCAGACCCCCGTTCCGGGGCTTGCGACGACCCGCCGACCGGGTGACGAACGCGCCGCACCACGGTTCCCGGAACGACACAACGCCCCCCGTCGGGCGACGGAGGGCGTTGGACATCGGACGACGACGTCAGTGGTCGCGGCCGCGCGACTTGATCCGCGCGGTGAGCTCGCTGATCTGGTTGTAGACGGTGAGCCGTTCGCTCATCACCTGCCGGATCTTGCGCTCGGCGTGCAGCACGGTGGTGTGGTCGCGACCGCCGAAGGTCTGGCCGATCTTCGGCAACGACAGCTCGGTGAGCTCCCGGCACAGGTACATCGCGATCTGCCGGGCCTCGACCAGCACCCGGCTGCGCGAGCCGCCGGTGAGGTCCTCCATCGAGACGCTGTAGTACTCCGAGCAGACGGCCATGATCGTCGCCACGGTGATCGCCGGCGAGTTCTCCTGGCTGATGAGGTCCTTCAGCACGTTCTCGGTGAGGTTGATGTCCACCCGCTGCTTGGACAACGACGCGAACGCGATCACCCGGATGAGTGCACCCTCGAGCTCCCGGATGTTGCTCTGGATCCGGGTCGCGATGAACTCCAGGACCTCCGGCGGCGGGTCCATGCCCTCCGTCGCCGCCTTCTTGCGCAGGATCGCGATGCGGGTCTCGAGGTCCGGCGCCTGGACGTCGGTGATCAGGCCCCACTCGAACCGGGTGCGCAGCCGGTCCTCCAACGTCGACAGCTGCCGCGGCGGGCGGTCGGAGGAGATGACGATCTGCTTGTTGGCGTTGTGGAGCGTGTTGAAGGTGTGGAAGAACTCCTCCTGCGTCCGCTCCGCCCGCTCCAGGAACTGGATGTCGTCGATGAGCAGCAGGTCGACCGAGCGGTAGCGGGCCTGGAAGGCCTGCATCTTGTCGTCGCGCAGGCTGTTGATGAAGTCGTTGGTGAACTCCTCGGAGCTCACGTAGCGGGTCCGCAGCGCCGGCAGCAGCCGCTGGCCGTACTCCCCGATGGCGTGCAGCAGATGGGTCTTCCCCAGCCCGGACTCCCCGTAGATGAACAACGGGTTGTAGGCCCGGGCGGGCGCCTCGGCCACCGCGACGGCGGCGGCGTGGGAGAACCGGTTGGAGCTGCCGATGACGAAGGTGTCGAAGGTGTACTTCGGGTTCAGCCGGCTGGCGTTCGCGGCACCGCGGCCGATCGTGAGGCCGGACGCGTCGGGTCGGCCGGAGCCGTTGCTGCCCGCGGAGACCGGCGAGTGGCTGATGCCGCCGCCGAAGCCGTCGCCGCCGAAGCCGTCGAGGGTGGCCTCGGGCGAGGTCGCTCCCGGCGTCGTCTCGACCGGCGCCGACGACGAGGTGCCGATCGCGCCGCGGTCGTGCGGGCCGTTGCCGTTCCCACCCGGGTGGTCGCTGACGGTGATCGCGACGCGGATGTCGCGGCCGAGTTCCGCGGTGAGGGCACTGTCGAGGACGTCGCGCAGGTGGTTCTCGAGGTACTCGCGGGCCATCTCGTGCGGGGCGGCGAGCAGTGCGGTGTTCTCGACGATGCCCAGTGGCTGGGTGAGCGAGAGCCAGGCCCGCTGCTGACCGCGGGCACCGACCAGGCCGTCCGCGTCGAGGCGGTCCATGATGCGGGCCCACAAGCGGGCGTGGTCGTTCTGGCGGGCGTGGTCCGCCTGGCCCGGCGCGGTGTCGGGCGAGGGAGGGAGGTCGGAGTCGGTCACAGGCGTCGCAGGCTCGAGGTGGTCATGTGCTCCGTTGTGCTCCCTAGGCCGTCAGCAGTGCGGTCGACGGTGGACCGCGTACCGACTGCCGGTCGCAGATCGGGACGATGGGCCTTCCCGAGCGCCCGACACACTGTCGGCTGTCCGTTTCCCGACCCTGCGGGGGCTCCCGGCGAACCGGTCGTCCGTCACACATCACCCGTCTCGTCCCGCCGGATCGACGTACCGCGGCCGGCAGCGCGATCCCGGACCGGCGCCGGGGGTGGCGTCGTCCACAGCGGAGTCCACAGACTGTGGACACCGCTGGGGCGCCGTTCGGGGGGTCGGCTGTCGGCCTGGCGCGAGGACGGAACCTAACAGCGTCTCTCGGCGCGGCACAATGGGGTGGAGCCCCTCAACGTGGGGTCGAGGGGCGGGTCCCGGCGTGTCGCGCCGCGGCCGTCACCGTCCCGTGCCACCCTGCCGGGCCACCGGCGTTTGACCCTCACGACGCCCAGTCCGTACCGTGGTCTCCGTCCGCGCCCACGCGGACCCCGCTCCTCGTGCGTCACGGCGTCCTGCCGTGGCGTGCACACACCCTGCGTGGTGTCGGGGGAGTCGGTTCCTCGGACGTGCGAAGCATGGAGTCACACCGGTGAGCAAGCGGACCTTCCAGCCCAACAACCGTCGGCGGGCCAAGACCCACGGCTTCCGGTTGCGCATGCGTACCCGCGCCGGCCGCGCCATCATCGCCACCCGCCGGGCCAAGGGCCGCAGCAAGCTGTCGGCCTGACCGGCTGGCTGTCGTCCGCCGCCGGTCGTCCCGCCACGTCCGCACCGGAGCATCCCGTGTTGCCCGCCGCCCACCGCATGCGGCGTGGTGACGACTTCACGCTGACCACCCGTCAGGGCCGTCGCGCGCGGGCCGGGTCGGTCGTGGTGCACCACCTGCCCGGATCGGCCGGCGACGTCCCTGCCCTGGTCGGCTTCGTCGTGGGCAAGAGCGTGGGCAACTCCGTCGTACGGCACCGGGTGGCCCGGCGCCTGCGGGCACAGACCTCCCCGCTGCTGTCGGGGTTCCCGGCCGGCAGTCGCACCGTGGTGCGGGCGCTTCCCGCAGCGGCCGACGCCTCATCCGTTGCCTTGAGCAACGATCTTCACGACGCCCGGCGGCGGCTCGGACGGTCGGGGCGATGAGCCCGCTCGCCCGGGTGCTGGTCGCCCTCGTCACCGGCTACCGCCAGGTGTGGAGCCCGCGCTCCCTGCCGTCGTGCCGGTACCTGCCCACCTGCAGCGAGTACGCCCTCGAGGCGGTGCAGACCCACGGCGCCGGCCACGGTGGGTGGCTCGCCGCGCGGCGGCTGCTGCGCTGCCACCCGCTGCACGCGGGCGGTTTCGACCCCGTACCTCCGGCTCGGACACCGGTTCCGCTGGCTGACCCGATGACCGGCTGACAGGAGACAGCGATGCTCGACTTTCTCTACTACGCCGTGTCGTGGGTGCTCCTGCGGTGGCACTCCTTGATGAACGTCATCGGGCTCGACCCCGCCGGCGGTGCGAACTGGGCGCTGTCGATCGTGCTGCTGGTCGTCACCGCCCGGCTGCTGCTGTTCCGGCTGTTCATCCGGCAGGTGCACTACCAGCGCAAGATGCAGGAAGTGCAGCCGAAGATGGCTGCCATCAAGGAGAAGTACAAGAACGACAAGGCCGCGCAGCAGCGGGAGCTGATGGCGCTGCAGCAGCAGGAGGGCTTCAACCCGCTCGCCGGCTGTCTGCCGCTGGTCGCCCAGCTGCCGGTGTTCATCGGCCTGCTGCACGTGCTGCGCCACCTCGCCACCGCGGCCACCTACGCGGGAGGCGCGGCCGGCACCTACCCGACCTCGCAGCTCAAGCTCTACGGCTTCACGTCCGAGCAGACCATGCAGGCGGGCAAGGCCAAGCTCTTCGGCGCCCCGATCTCGGCGCAGTTCGGCAACAAGAACGGCATCATCGAGACGCTGACGGGTGACGTCACCACCACCCGGATCGTCATCACGATCCTGCTGATCGTGAGCGCCGCCGCCACGTTCCTCACCCAGCGCCAGGTCATGGCCCGCGCGACCACCACGCCCGAGGGCACGGCCGCGCTGGTCCAGAAGGCGATGCTCTACCTGATCCCGCTGGGTGTGCTCGCCTCCGGGTTCATCTTCAACTTCCCGCTCGGCGTGCTGCTGTACTGGTTCACCTCGAACCTGTGGACGATGGCGCAGCAGTTCTACATCAACAAGTTCCACCCGAACACGCCGACCGAGGCCGCGGCGGCCCCTGCCGCCGCGGGTGCCCGGCAGGCGGGACGCGCGCTCGCGCC
>CAXUNA010000212.1:0-6857 GCA_964252095.1 uncultured Jatrophihabitans sp.
GCCTGGGCCGGCCGCGGTTTCTCGGCGCCGCTCGTGGTCGCGATGCAGGCCACCTGCGGGCTGCGGTTCCTCTCGGGCTTCCTCACGCTGTACCTCGCCTTCTACGTGCAGACGACGGCCCACGGCACGCAGGCGGCGCTCGAACTCGGCGCGGTGGTCGTCGGCGCCGGTGCCGGCAACTTCCTCGGCAACGTGCTCGGCGCCCGGTTGCACCCGACCCGTCCGGAGCGACTCGTCGTCACCGTCGCCGGGATCGCGGCGGCGGTCGTCATCGCCGGGGCGGTGTTCTTCTCGCCGGTGACGGCGGTGGTCGTGATCCTCGTGGCGTCGACGGGCGCCGCGCTGGCCAAGATCGCACTGGACTCGCTCGTGCAGCGCGACGTCGGGGAGATGTTCCGCTCCAGCGCGTTCGGGCGGTCGGAATCGTTCCTGCAGCTGTCGTGGGTGATCGGCGGGACCGTCGCGCTGCTGCTGCCGAGCGGCTCCGGGTGGATCGGGTTCACCGTCGCGGGCGTGTTCGTGGCGGGCGTCGTGGTCGCGGTGGTGCTCCGCGCGCGTTCCCGGGCGAGTGACGTCACGACCCCGTGGCGGCCGCCGGGGGGCCGGGTAGCGTGACGCCCGTGCCGAAGCCCGCCTCCCCCGCGCGGCGCCGGACGGCCCGGCGCGCCGCGCTGGTGCTCGTCGTCGGTGCCGGTGCGGCCACGCTCGCCGCCTGCCAGAAGCCGTTGCCCGACGTGACGTTCCAGTCCGGCTCCCGCAGCGTGCTGGTCTCCCCGACCACCTACTGCTTCGACCTCCAGCGCAGCAGCTGCCGGGGCGCCGGCGGTGTGCACACCCTCAAGGCCGCGGCGGGCGACACCATCAACATCGCCGTGCCCCGCTCGGTCGCCCTCAACGCGTGGGTCGTCACCGCGAACGACGTGGACGACAGCGGCACGTTGCAGCCGATCGACGGCGCCGGCTCGGCGGTCATCCGCGACGACCACCACGCCCGGGTGCAGGTGCCCACGACCGGCACCGCGCCCTACCTGCTCACCGTCAACGAGTTCCGGGGCACCACGCCCACCGGCTCGTGGACGCTGCAGGTCGAGATCACCAACTGACGACGCGACCCGGCCCGGAGCCGGGTCCGAAGCGAACACCCGTCCGGACCGACCCGACCGGTCACCCCGACGCGTCGAACACGCCGGGGTGACCGGTGGTGCGGATCAGCCGTAGGTGACGGAGAACCGCTGCGGGCTGGTGTTCGACGGCGCGCTCGGGCTGGCGTACCGGGTTCCGCCCTGCCACAGGAAGACCTCGTTCGCCGAGGTCATCGCGGTGTAGTACCAGGTGTTGTTCTCCAGGACCTCCAGGTCGGTGAAGGTGACCTTGCTGAACGGGGGCGGTGGCCCGACCACGCCCCCGACCTGCGTGGCCTCCTGGACCCACTCCGCCGAGGCCCCTCGGGTGGCGTACGTGGTCGTCGTGGACAACGTCCAGCCCTGCGTGATGTCCTGGAGGTACATGGCCCAGGTGTTGCCGGTGGTCGTGGTCCGGTAGATGTAGGACCACATCGCGTCCCCGGCCGCGACGGGCGCGAGGCCGCCACCGGTGTACGTGACGAGGGTCTGCGTCGCGGGCAACGTCTCGAGCCACGCGTAGTAGCGCGGCCGCCCGCCCACGGAGTCCGACTCGGTGCCCATCTGGATGAGCGACGACATCTGCCAGCCGTCGATCCCGATCCACGCGCACGAGTACTTGTTCTTCGTGCTCGCCGTGACCGCCGGGACGTGCCAGGCTCCCGAGACCCCCTGGTAGGTACCGGCCGCGGCCCGGGCGAGCAGCCCCGACCAGTTGCCGGAGTTGTACGTGGCCACCTGCGGGAGTCGTGGCCCCGTCGTCGCCCTCCGGACCGTCGTGCGCTGCGCGGCGAGCTGTTGCGGGGTCATCGCCACCGCGTGACCCACCGCGGCGGGCGGCGTGACCGAACCGGGCCGGACGACAGCCGGCGCAGCGCTCGTGACGATCGGTGTCGCGGCACCCGAACTGGTGGTGGATGCAACGGTCGTTCCGCAGATCGCCAGGCTGAGCAAGCCGGCGACGATGATCTTGTTCATCGGATTCTCCTGGTGTGGTGGGGTGTCGACGTGGTCGTGGTGGGGTGTCACTGCGCGATCTGGGCGACGTTGCCGGGCATCCACCCGCCTCCGATGCGCTGCGGTGCTCCGAAGCCGCCGGTCCCGTTGCCGGGCCGGTTCGCCATCTCGCCCGCGTTGTCCACCGTGACCAGGTCGGCCCGTCCGTCACCGTCCACGTCACCCGGTCCGAACAGGGTCGGGTAGCTCGTGGCGGGGACGACCAGCCCGGTCGTCGTGTACCAGGTCGGGAGCTTCCAGCCGCCGTGTCCGTCGCCGGGGTAGAGCACCACGGTGCCGTCGGTGCGGCGCGCCACCAGGTCGACGAGGCCGTCGCCGTCGACGTCACCCGCGGCGACGATCTGCAGGCCGGTCCAGCCACCGCCGACCCGAACGGGGGCCGCGAAGCCGCCGGCGCCGTTGCCGGCGAGCATCAGCAGGGTGCCGTCGGCCTGCTGGTCGAGCAGGTCGACCCGGCCGTCACCCGAGAAGTCGCCGACCGGCACGAGGTGCGTGGCCGTGACACCCAGGGTGCTGGGAGCACCGAACGAGCCGGTGCAGTTGCCCCGCCGCAGTTGCACGGTGCCGTGGGCGTCGGCCGTCACCAGGTCGGGCGCGCCGTCACCGTCGACGTCGCCGGGCAGCACCATCGACGTGTAGGTCGGCTTGGCGCCGGTGAGGAACCCGGTGCCGACGTGCGCCGGCACGCCGGGGAGCCAGTCGGCGGCCCCGCGTCCGTAGAAGAGCAGGTCACCGGTCCCCGCCGCGACGGCGAGCACGTCCGGGTGGCCGTTGCAGTCGAGGTCGTGCGCGGCGACCACGGTCCGGGTGGGGGTCGAGCCGGGGAACAGGTCGACGAGACGCTGCCGGGCGGCGTCGAAGGTCGCGCTCGACACCGCACTCGTGTGCCAGGACGTGAACAGGTTCGTCGCGATGCCCTGCGCCGACGTCCGGGCCGTGCTGCTCTGCGCGGAGGCGAGCTTGAGCAGCTCGTAGTCCTGACGGCCGTCACGGATGCGCTTGATCCGGATCGACTCCAGCGGGATCGGGTCGGCGCCACCCACCCGTGCCGCGTCGTACGGGTAGAACAGCGTGCCGTCGCCGTTGAGGCCGAAGTTGAAGGGGTCGTTCCAGACGCCGGTGTCGCTCGTGACGTCGTAGTAGAGCTCGCCGTCGACGCCCGTCGCGAACGCCTGCCAGCCGAAGGCGCGCTGCTCCGACGCCACCTGGTCGATGCCGTACGAGTCCCAGCCGTTCCAGTACGCCGTCGCGTCGTACTTCGCCCCGTCGGCGGGATCACCGTCCCAGCACCCACCGCTCATGCAGGACGTGTAGCCCCACACCCGCCGACCGGCGGCCTGCGCGCGCCAGGCGGCGAGGCCGGGCAGGTCGTCCGGGAGGTAGTTGACGACGTTGATCAGGCCGCGGGTCGAGCCGGAGAGGTTGGCCGGCACGGTGGCACCGGCATTCGCGGCCGACGGCTTCGGCCAGCCGGACCCGCCGTTGTCGATCGGCGTGAGCGCGATGCCCGCCGCCTTCGCCCCGCTCGCGGTGTAGTTCTGCGCGCAGGTCGTCTCGGAGACCTCGTCGCAGTAGGCGAAACCCTTGTCGAACTGGTTGATGCCCCGCAGGAACGAGGCGTACGCCGAGGCGTAGCCGGCGGGCCACGTCGTGTGCACGGCGAGATCGGTGAGTGCGGCGCCCGGGAGCAGGACCTTCGGGTCGGTGCCCTGCAGGAGCGCGCGGAACGTGCTGTCCAACGCACTCGTCGGCTGCGGGGAGTTCGGGACGACCGTGATCCGGTTGTCCAGTCCGAGCTCGGCCATCACCTTGTACGCGGCGGCGTCCGCCACCCGGCCGCCGCCGAGGCTGACGAAGTAGGCGCCGCCCAGGGAGCTGGTGGAGGGCAACGTCACCGGCAGGACCTGCAGCGCGACCGGGACCTTCACGCTCGTGCCGCCGACGCTGACGGTGACCGAACCGGTGTACGCACCGGGCTGCTGACCCGTCGGGACCTGCACGTCGGCCCAGACCACCCGGTTCTCCCCCGCCGGGACGTTGATCGGGAAGGCCTTGCGCTTCTCGTGGAAGGCCGCGTCGACGTCCGGGATCAAGGCGTCGGGGAACCGGCAGTCGCCCTGGCACGTGCCGTCCGCCGAGCGCGGGAGCACGTCGGCGAGCTCGCCGTCGGTGGCGGTGTGGATGGTCGTGTAGTCCTCGCGGTAGAGCCGGACGTCGGCGGCGGGGATCCCGGCGCCACCGGGTCCGGAGAGCGACGACGCGCTCACCTGGATGCCGTTCACGGCGGTTCCGGCCGGGGCGGAGACCTCGAGCTGGAACGACTCGAACCCGTTGCGCGCCTGGCAGATGCGGGCACCGCTCGCGCCGTTCTGGTGCCGGGTGGGCTGGATCTGGGCCAGCGGGCCGAGCACGTCGAGCCGGGTTCCGGCGGGGCCGGCCAGGCCGGCCGTGCCCGCTGCGGAGCACGTCGGCGACGTACTCGCCGCTGCGGCGGCGGAACCGCCCTGGGCGAACGCCACGGCCTGGCCCGCGCCCGCGAGCAGTGCCGCGGTCAGGACGGTTGCTGCGATCTTGATGGTCATCGGTGTGCCTCCTCGTCGTTCGGACGGGAGGAGCATCGGAGCGAGCGCTTCAGGAACTCTGAAAGCCGCACGGTCCGGTCCTTATGCTGAGCCGGTGCAGCTGCGCCTGCTCGGTCCGCTCGAGGTGGTCCTCGGCGAGGGTCCCGTCCCGATCGGCGGTCCCAAGCAGCGCAGCGTGTTGGCGCTGCTCGCGTTGTCGGCGAACCGCGTCGTGCCGGCCGAGCGGCTCATCGCCGGCGTCTGGGGCGACGACGCCACCGACCGCGCCGGCGCGACCCTGCAGGTCTACGTCTCCAACCTGCGGCGCGTGCTGCGGGCCGGCGGCGGCGGGTCGCCAGCCACCATCGAGGGCCGGCGCCCCGGTTACGTGCTGACCGTCGCCCCCGAGTCGGTCGACGTCCTGGAGTTCGCCCGGTTGGTCGACGAGGGTCGCGACGCGCTGAGCCGCGACCGGGTCGCCGAGGGATCGGCCCTGCTGCACCGCGCGCTCGACCTGTGGCGCGGCGACGCGCTCGCCGACCTCGTCGACGAACCGTTCTGCGGGCCGGAGATCGTGCGGCTCGAACAGGGGCGGATGGCGGCGCTGGAGGAGCGGGTCGAAGCCGATCTCGTCCTCGGCCGGCACCGGGAGGTCGTCGGCGAACTCGAGCGCCTCGTCGGGGACCATCCGCTGCGGGAGCGCCTGTGGGGACAGCTGATCGTCGCGCTCTACCGGGCCGACCGGCAGGCCGACGCGCTCGCGGCGTACGGCCGCGCCCGGGCCGTCCTCGCCGAGGAGCTCGGCATCGATCCCGGCCCGGCGCTGCGTGAACTCGAACGCGCCGTGCTGCACCAGGACATCGCCGTGGATGTCCCGGTCGCGCGCACCCCGACGCTCGCCGCACCCGTCCGGTTGCCGACCCCGCTCGGTCGCACCATCGGTCGCGACGACGAGGTCGCGGACCTGCGCGCCCAGCTCGCCGACCCCGACGCCCGACTCGTGACGCTGACCGGACCCGGCGGCAGCGGCAAGACCCGCTTGCTCGTCAAGGTGGCCGGCGTCGTGGCGGGAGAATTCCCCGGCGGCGTCTTCTTCGTCGACCTCACCGCATCGACCGAGGCGTCGCAGGTGGTGCCCGCCGTCGTCCAGGCCCTCGTCGGTGACGCGTCGCCCGCGGATCCGCTCGTCGCCGTGGCCGAGGTGCTGAGCGACCGCGACGCCCTGCTCGTGCTGGACAACTTCGAACACGTGCTCGCCGCGGCGTCCGACGTCGCCCGGCTGCTGCAGGCGGCACCGCGGCTGCGGGTGCTCGTGTCGAGTCAGATCCCGCTGCGCCTCGCCGACGAGACCGAGTACCGGGTGCGCGGGCTGCGCACGCCCACCGTCGGTGCCGACATCACCGAGGTCGCGGCGTCCGAGGCGGTGCAACTGTTCGTGGCGCGCGCCCGGCAGACCCGTGCGAGCTTCACGCTCGGACCGGACAACGCCGCGCTGGTCGCGGAGATCTGCCGGCGCCTCGACGGCCTGCCCCTCGCGGTGGAACTCGCGGCGTCACGGACGCGGATGCTCTCGCTGCAGTCGATCCACGACCGGCTCGACGACAGCCTCTCCCTCCTCACCGCCGGCCACCGCGACGCCCCCACACGGCAGCGCACGTTGCGCGCGGCCATCGAGTGGAGCGTCGGCCTGCTCGACACCGCGCCGCAGGAGACGCTCGGCCGGCTCGGTGTGTTCGCCGGCGGGTTCGACCTCGCCGCGGCGCTCGCCGTGTGCGGGCCGGACTCCGAGGACAGCCTGCAGACGCTGGTCGAGAACAGCCTGCTCCAGACTGACGAGATCGACGGCGAGCCGGTGTTCCGGGTCCTGGAGTCGGTACGGCAGTACGCCCGTGACGCGTTGTCGGACCCCGAGCAGGCGGCGGGTGACACCGCTCGGCTCGTCGCGCACCACGTCGCGGCCGCCGAAGCCGCGAAGCTCCTGCTCGACGGACCGCGCGCGGCCGAGGCGGCGCGCACGGTCGACCGACAGCAGGCGAACTTCCGGCTCGCGTTCCAGGCGGCCCTGCAGGCCGACGACACGGCGTCGGCGGCCGGCCTCGCGGTGGCGCTCGCGCCGGTCCGGCTGATGCTGGGCCAGATCGGGGAGGCACGCGCGAAC
>CAXUNA010000213.1:0-5184 GCA_964252095.1 uncultured Jatrophihabitans sp.
GCCAGGTCGAGCAACTCAACGCCCAGCGACGGCAGCTGGCGTCGGCGCCGCGCACGGTGCTGAGCAACAGCTCGTCCGCCGCCCGGATCGTCACGTTGCTGGTGCTCATGGCCGCGGTGTCGCCGTGGTTGCTGCTGCTGCCGCTGTGCGCGGCGCCGCCGCTGCTCGCCGACCGGGCGGCCAAGCGGATCACCCGCCGCGCCGACGACGCCATGGCCGACCTGCGCCGGCTGGCCGCGATGGTGTTCGCGTTGACCTCGGACGCCGCGACGGCGGGCGAGGTCCGCGCGTACGGCCTGGCCGGGCACCTGGGCGCCGAGCACGAACGGCTGGGCGCGGAGCTCGGGCGCCGCAGCAGGCAGGAGGCGCTGGCCGTGCTGGCCGTGCAGGGAACGGGTTGGCTGCTCTACGCCGCCGGCCTGATGGGGGCGGTGGCGTTCGTCGTCGTGCGGGCCGCGCACCTGGAGATCTCGCTGGGGACGGCGCTGATGACGGTCTCGCTGATCCGTCGGTCGCGGACCCAGCTGGCCTCGGCGGCCCGGACGTCGGGTTCGCTGGTGTCGACGCTCGCCACCGCCGACCGGTTGTTCTGGCTCGAGGACCACGCGCGCGAGCGGGCGGCCGCGGCCGGGACGCTGCCGCCGCCGGACCGGCTCGACGTCGGCATCGAGCTGCGGGACGTGACGTTCCGCTACCCCGGCTCGGAGCGCGACGTGCTCGCGCACCTCGACCTGCTGCTGCCCGCGGGCGCGACGGTCGCGCTCATCGGGGAGAACGGTTCGGGCAAGACCACGCTGGTCAAACTGCTGCTCGGCATGTACCCGCCGACCGAGGGCGAGATCCTCGTCGAGGGCACGTCACTCGTCGACCTCGACCCGCGCCGGTGGCGGGCACGCGCGACGGCGGCCTTCCAGGACTTCGCGCGGCTGCACCTGCCGGCCGTGCGGTCGATCGGGGTCGCGGATCTGTCCGGGCTCGACGACGAGCCCGCGGCACGCGCCGCCCTCGACCGCGCGGGCGGCACCGACCTGGTCGAGCAGCTGCCGCAGGGGCTCGCCACCCGGGTCGGCAGTGCGTACACCGCCGGGCGGCCGCTGTCCGGCGGGCAGTGGCAGAAGCTCGCGCTGGGACGCGCGATGCGCCGCCAACAGCCGTTGCTCGTGGTGCTCGACGAACCCACGGCGAGCCTCGACGCCCAGGCCGAGCACGCGCTGTTCGACCGCTACGCCGCCGCGGCGAGGCGGTCGGCGAGCGAGACCGGCGCGGTGACGGTGCTGGTCTCCCACCGGTTGTCGACGGTGCTGATGGCCGATCTCATCGTGTACCTCGAGGACGGCCGGGTGGCCGAGGCCGGCAGCCACGCCGCCCTCGTCCGCGCCGGCGGCCGGTACGCCGAGTTGTTCGCGCTGCAGGCGGAGGGGTACCGGTGAGCGGCCGCGCGGAGACCACCCCGGTGACACTGCGCATCGTCGGCCGCACGCTGCCCGGGAAACGCTGCGGGGAACACCGCAACGTCCACGTCGGCATCCAACGGCGCCGGGAGGTGGAGACGGTCACACCGGGCGACGCCGCGAGCGTCGTCTTCGAGGCGGCCCTCGACGTCCTCGTCACCGACACCGGCGAGCTCGACTTCCGCGGCCCGTTCGCGCAGGGTCCCCGCGGCCGGCGGTTCGTCTACCTGAGCTGGGGCGACGTCGACCCCGACGGTACTTTCACCATGTTCGGACGGGCAAAACTCAACCTGTTCACCGTGCCGGACACCGTCGCGGCCGCGATGACGGCGGGCCGTGACGTCACGGCCACGCTCGATCTGATCGGCCCGCGCGGTGGTCCCCTGTGCGCGGCCATCAAGCCGGCCCAGCTCACGTGGGATGTCGACGGCTGATCCACGGCGCCGGTCAGGTGTCGAGCAGGTCCGGGTCGAACACCTCGTCGACCGTCCAGCGTCGGGCGGACAGCCCCTGCTCGAAGTGGTAGCGCAGGTAGGTGTCGAGAGCGGTGCGGTTGGCTTCGATGCCGTAGGGCCACCAGTCCTCCCCCATCGCAGCGGTGTTCTTCTCGATGAGCGGGGCGAGCCACGGCACCATGAACGGCACCTCGTACAACCGTCGCCAGGTCCGGTACCGGTCGGCCCCGGCCTCCTTGGCCGCGAGGAACGCGTCGTAGGCCGCTCGCGCGAGGCCCGGGTTCGCTGCCAGCAGGTCCCGACGGACGACGACGGTGTGCATCATCGGGAACATCCCGGTGCGGCCGAACCAGTCGCGTTCCACCGGCTCGTACTGCGGGAACAGCCGTGCCACGTGGGGCGATCCGTCGAGGAACGGCTGCGGCACGTTGGCGGTGAACAGCGCGTCGATCTCGCCGGAGACCAGCATCTCGCTGAGCGCCCGTCCCTCGGCGGCGGCGGTGAGGTCGAGACCGTCGGGGACGGGGTGGCTCACGAAGTCGAACGGCGGCGCGGGGGTGTCGAGACCACCGATCACCCAGCGGTTGGCCTCGGGCCGGAACCCGTACTCGTCGGCGAGGATCCCCTTGGCCCAGACGCCGGAATCCTGGCCGTACATCCCGAACTCCCCGATCGTCCTGTCGACCAGGTCGGCCGGTCCGGTGATGCCCGCGTCGGCGTTGACGAAGACGCAGGAGTGCCGGAACACCCGGTTCGGAAAGGCTGGGACGGCAACGAACGGTGAGCCCTGGTCCAGCGTGCGCAGGTAGAACGTCAGGCCGAACTCGGACACGTCGGCCCCGCCGTCGACGAGGTTTCGGAACACCTCGGGCAGCGTCCGGCCGGTCGACACCGTCGTACTGCGAACCCCCTTCACGGTGACCGAGCCGTCGAACAGCGCCTCGGTGGTGTCGTAGCGGAACGTGCCGACCCGCAGGTCGAGATCGGGCATGGTGGATCTCCTCTCGTGTGCCCCCAGCCTCGGTGCGGTGCACGGCGGGACGCCAACACCGAACCGGTGGACCCGATACCTCGCCGGTATCGTCGCCGGGGTGGATCTGCGCGGGCTGCGCTACTTCGTCGCCGTGGCCGAGGAGCGGCACATCGGCCGGGCGGCCACCCGGTTGCACATGACCCAGCCGCCACTGAGCCGGGCGATGCGCCGGCTCGAGACCGACCTCGGCGCCACCCTGTTCGACCGCACGCCCGCCGGGGTGGAGCTCACCGCGGCGGGTCGCACCCTGCACGACGAGGCCCGCGCGCTCATCGAGCAGGCCGATCGCTTGCAGGAACGGGTGCGCACCAGCGCCGGCCGGGCCACGCTCGCGATCGGGTCGCTGGCGGACTCGGCCGACCTGGTGGGCGGGCGACTCGTCGGCGCCTTCCGCGAGCAGCACCCGCACGTCGCGGTCACCATCCACGAGACCGACCTCGGCGACCCCAGTGCCGGCCTGCGAGCAGGCCTGGTCGACGTCGCCCTCACCCGCCTGCCGTTCGACGACACCGGGCTGCGCAGTCACGTGCTGCACGTCGAACCCGTCGGCGTGGTGGTGCGTGACGACGACCCGCTGGCGGCGGAATCATCAGTGCGGATCGAGGAGTTGTCCGGCCGCCACTGGGTCCGCCTGCCTCCGGACGGCGACCAGGTGTGGGCGGCGTACTGGACCGGCCCGGCGGGCGCCGACCGGACGGGCGCCACGATGCACACGGTGCAGGAGTGCCTGCAGTCGGTGCTGTGGAACGGCATGTCCGCGCTCGCACCGGTCGACCAGGTGCTGCCTGCGGGCCTGGTCAGCGTGCCCGCCGACGACCGGCCACCCAGCCGGCTGGTGCTGGCCTGGCCCGGCAGCAACCCGTCACCGCTGGTGCGGTCGTTCGTGCGGATCGCGGCCGAGGTCTACCGCCCGCACCCCGATACCGGAGCGGTATGACCTGATCCCGACGGGTCCTGGCCGCCGGTCGCCGCGAGACGGTGTCGTGGACGCATGGACCCGACCACCACACCCGCCCTCCCCGATCCTGCCGTCGATCTCGGTGCCGCCACCGAGATCGCGCGTGACCTCGTCGTCATCGAGAACCGCGACGTCGACCTGGTGCCGAACATCGGGATCATCGGCGGCACCGACGCCGTGCTCGTCGTCGACACCGGCATGGGACCGGAAAACGCCGACCGCGTCAGGGGATTCGCCGAGGAGTACGCCCGCGGCCGCCGCCTGTTCGTGACCACCACGCACTTCCACCCCGAGCACGCGTTCGGCGCGCAGAGCTTCGCCGGAGCGGCCACCTGGATCGTCGACCGCGCCCAGGCCGCCGACCTCGCCGGCCGCGGCGAGGCCTACCTGCAGATGTTCCGCGGGATGGGCGGTGCGGTCGCCGACCGGCTGACCGACGTGATGCTCGGCCGGCCCGACATCGTCTACGACACCACGTGCACGCTCGACCTCGGCGGACGCACGGTGGACCTGCGCGCCGCCGGTCAGGCCCACACCCGGGGCGACCAGCTGATCACCGTCCCGGACGTGGACGTGCTGTTCACCGGCGACCTCGTCGAGACCGGGCAGTTCGCGATCTTCCCGTGGTTCCCGCCGTACGACGTCGACGTGTCGGGGCTGGGGTGGATCGAGGTCGTGAACCGGCTCGTCGCGAGCCGGCCCCGCACGGTCGTGCCGGGACACGGGGCGGTCGGCGGACCCGAGCGTCTCGACGTCGTCCTCGCGTACCTGCTGCGGCTCCGCGACGAGACCTGGCGCCGCCGCGACTCCACCGAGGACGTCGAGGCGATCGCCGCCGAGGTGGCCGCGGCGTTCGTCGCGGACCACCCGCAGTGGCGCGGCCGGGAGTGGATCGCGCCCGGGGTGCGCTGCCTGTGCTCGGAACACCCTCACACGGCGACGGGATCCGCCGATGCGTGACGGGGAACGCCGCGACCGCGGCGCCGCCGTCTACGCGCACCTGCTCGACACGCAGCCGGCGGACGTCCCCGCCGCACTCGCGGCCCGGGTCGGCGACGCGTTCGCGGACGAGGTGCTGATCGCCGCCGGCGGACCGGGGTGGACCGACCCGTCGTTGTCCGACCGCGAGCGGGACGTCGCCACCCTCGCCGCGTTGGTCGCGCAGGGCGTGGTCGGCGACCGGTTGACCTCGCACCTGGTCGCCGCGCGGCAGCACGGCCTGGACGACCGCGGGCTGACCCCGCTCATGGTTCTGCTCCCGCAGTACTGCGGCTACCCCCACCCCTC
>CAXUNA010000213.1:5194-6840 GCA_964252095.1 uncultured Jatrophihabitans sp.
GCGTCAGCCGGTCTGAACCACCGCCTCCATCGCCCGCGATGGCGAGGCGGGTGCGGGCGATGGCGACGGTGCGGCGCACCAACCGGCCGGACAGCCACCAGAACCAGATCGCGAGCGGGATCTCGACCGCCGCGGCGGTGACGACGCTCCACCACCGCTCGTCGCTGCTCCACGAGAGCACGACGTCGAACCAGGCGTCGCAGAACAGCAGCGTGCCGGTGACGAGCGTCGCGGGGATCAGCAGCTGCCGGCCGCGCCACGCGGCCCACCCGCACACCGCGAACGCGACCAGCAGGCCGATGTCGAACCCGACCCAGACCAGCCGCCACTGGTTGATCGTCTCGGTCTGCGGCAGCGTGGCGCCGAGATCGGCGATCCAGCCCGCGAGGACGAGGACCGACAGCCCCATCACCGCGAGAAAACGACGACGACGCCGCCGGTCGGCCGCCCGCACGTCCATGGGGCAGCCCGCGCCCAGCAGGGCCTTCGCGAGCTGCAGCCGCTCCTCGGCGGGCAGCTCGAGCAGCTCGCGCTCGGTGACGACCACGTCACGCCTCCGGGGTGGGACGGCCGGTGAGGACGGCGTCGAGCAGCCCCGGGAACCGGGCGTCGAGGTCGTCGCGCCGCAGCGAGATCTGCCGCTGGCGGCCGGCGGGGACGTTGCGGACCACCCCCGCCTCGCGCAGTGTCTTGAGGTGGTGCGAGAACGTCGACTTCGGCGCGGCCGGGTCGACGACCTGACACTGCGCGACGGTCTGCGGGCCCTCGGCGGCGATGAGTCGCACCAGGTCCAGGCGGGCCGGGTCGGACAGCGCGAACAGCACCGTCGTCAGCTCGAGCTCGTCCGGATCGGGGTGCGGCATCGTCCGGGGATGGGTGGTGGCACCCACGGAGGGGCTGGTGGTCGTCATCACAGTTCGACTTTCTTGGAACGTTCCCCGAGCCTGGTCGGTTCGGACTCTTCGAAACAACTCGAACGCTAGGCGAATCGGAGCCCGTCATGACCGAACTGCTCCCCAGCTCACAGGTGGAGGCCCGTGTGGACGCCCCGGCGCACCGCAGCCCCGCCCCGCCGCGCACCCGGCACGTCCCCCGGCGCGCGGGTTTCTGGATCGTCGCGTTCACCACGACCGCCATGCTCGCGGCCTCCAGCGCGCCGAGCCCGCTCTACGCGGTGTACCAGCAGCGCTTCGGCTTCTCGGCGCTCACGCTGACCGCGATCTTCGCGGTGTACGTCATCGCGCTGCTCGCCACCCTGCTCACCGTCGGTCGGCTGTCCGACCACATCGGCCGCCGCCCGGTGCTCGCGGCCGCGCTGCTCGCGGAGGCCGCGTCGATGGCGGTGTTCGTCGGCGCGAGCGGCACCGGATGGCTGGTGGCGGCCCGGATCGTCCAGGGCGTCGCGCCCGGCGCGGCGGTCGCCGTGCTCGGCGCGTTCCTGCTCGACCTGCAGCCCCCCGCCGGCTCGCGGCGGGGGTCGTTGGTCAACAGCCGCGCCCCGCCGGCCGGGCTCGCGGTCGTCGGCACTGCGGGCTGGTTCATCTACAGCCGGGTCACGTCGCCGCTGCGGCAAGTGGTGGGCGTCATCAACCGACTGGTCGCCGACGACCTCGACGCCATGCCCCCCGAGGTGCGCAGCCGGGACG
>CAXUNA010000214.1:0-6829 GCA_964252095.1 uncultured Jatrophihabitans sp.
CCCCGACGTAGTCGACCTTGTCGCGCCACGGCTCGAGCCAGGCGGGGGTGTAGACCTCGTCCGCCCACGGCGCGACGACCGCGTCGGCCAGGCGGTAGGCGAGCGTGTGGGCCTCGTCCGACCGGTCGCCCGGCTGCGCGACGACCACGACGGGGACCCCGGCGAGGCGGCAGGTCAGCGCCGCCTCGAGCGACACGTCGACCACGACCACCCGCGGTCGTTCGCGGACGATCCAGCCGGTCAGCGCCGCCATCCGCGCCGCCGCCGTCGCGTCCCGTACCGGTGCCCAGTGCAACGCTCCGTGGGCGGTCGGGTCGCCGGCGTCGGCCGCGGTGTCGTCGGGTGGCAGCTGCACCCACGCCGCGAAGGGGGAGCCCGCGGGCGGCAGCGACGACAAGCCGGTGACAGGCCCGCCGAGCGCCCGGGCGATGCAGCGGGCGCGTTCGAGGTGGCCGCTGCCCTGGTGGTGGACGTACCACCCGATCACGAGGCCGCCAGCTGTTCGTAGACCGCCTCGTAGCGCGAGGTCATGACGTCGAGCGAGCAGACCCGTTCCGCCCGGGCCCGGCAATCGGCACGGCTCAGCCGCGACGCCACCACGAGCGACTCCGCGAGCGCGTCGACGTCGTCGGGTTCGACCAGTACGGCGCAGGATTCGTCGACGATCTCGGGGATCCCGCCACGGCGGAACGCCGCCACCGGCGTGCCCGAGGCCAGCGACTCGGCGACGACCAGGCCGTAGGGCTCGTCCCAGCGGGGCGTCACCAGCGACACCGAGGCGTGCCCGACGAGCGCGGAGAGCTCCCGGCGGGTCAGGTGGCCGATGTGACGGATGCGCTCGTCGAGGAAGGGTGCGATGTGCTCGGCGAACCAGGCGTGGTCGGCGACCGGGCCGGCCAGCAGCAGGTCGACGCCCGCGGCCCGGGCGGCCCGGACCGCGAGATCGGCCCCCTTCTCGGGGACGATCCGGCCGAACCAGACGGCGGGGCCACCACCGGGTCCGACCGGCCAGGCCTGCAGGTCGACGCCGTTCGGGATGGTGTCGACGGCGCCGGTGGAGCGGTACCAGGCCTGGGCGGTGTGGGTGCTGACCGCGACGAACCGCCGGGCCGTGCGGCCGTAGTCGGTCTGCAGCGCCGATTCCAGCCACGGCGTCGGCGGGGTGTGCAGCGTCGAGAGCATCGGGCGCGGCAGCGCCGGGGCCATCGCGAGCGGCAGGTGGTGCAGGCTGTGGTTGTGCACGATGTCGAACTCGTCCGCACGGGGCCCCGCGAGGTCGAGCATCAACCGCAGATAGGCGTGGTGTTCGGCCATCACCCACTCGGCGGGCATCGAGACGTCGGCGCGCGCCGCGCGTGACAACGTCGGTGCCGCCGGGATGATCGGGTCGACCCGGACGCCCGGAAGCGCGCCGGCGGACCCCTCGGCCGCGAACACCGCGACCTGGTGGCCACGAAGCCCGAGCTGGCGTGAGAGGTGCCAGACGTGGGACTCGAGACCGCCGGCGAACGGTTCGGCGACCGGGTACCGGCTCGACGCGATGATGGCTACCCGCAACCCGAAATGCCTTCCTCCACAAGGTTCCTCGCGACGCCGGGTGCAGGCAGGCCCGCCCGGGACGGCCGTGAACCGTCCGGGTGTCGGATGAGGAACGCCTCACCGGCAACGGGCCCTGGACTGGACCCTGCGCGGGAGGACCCTTTTACTCTACCGCCCCGCCCCCCACCTGCGACCGGGGGCCGTCAGAGGGCGAGGAGCTCGAGCCGATCGGCGAAACGGCGCCGGGCATCGGCGACGATCTCCGGGCGCGCGGCGTAGAGCGCGAGGTGCGCCTCCACCACCGCGGACCAGCCGACCTGCTCACGGCCGACGACCCAGTCGGGATGGGCCGTCCCGGCACTCCGGGCGGTCACGACGTGGTCGTCGACCGGGGTCCGGATCGCGCCGAGGAACTGCCGCTCGGGAACCGTGACGCTCCCCGTGAACCCGAGGTGCGTGAGCACCCGCGTGGCGAGTGCCGCGAGCGTCACGTTGGCCGGGTGGTTCATCGCGAACATCGCGTCAGGGGTGTCGACGAGATCGCTGATGACGACGTCGGTTCCGACCTCCCGCCGCTCCAGTTCGGCGACGGATGCCGCGGCCGCGGCCCGGATCCCGTCCGCCGGTGCGGCGACCGGCCAGCGTTCGAGCACGTCGGCGGCGGCCTGTCCGGCTGCTGCGGCGGCGACCAGGCGGAGGTCGTGGTACTCGACCAGGGGGCCGGGCACCCGGACGCCGTCCGCGTCGTGGCCGTTCGACTGGTAGGGGAACCACCCGGTGTGGATCACGCTCGGCAGCCGCACCACCCGGCCGGCCGGCGGGACGAGCGCCGCGAGCTGCTCGCTGCCGCACCCGGCGTGGCGGTACTCGTCACGGATCGGCTGCGTCAGGAGGACGGCGGCCCGGCCCAGCTGGTCGCGGACCCACGCGACCTGCGCCGCGGTGGCCTCGAACACCGTGGGCACGTCGAGGACGTCCAGGCCGTGTTCGGCGAGCGGTGCCCGCAGGAGGGCGGCCAGCGGCGGGGCCTGACAGTTGCCCCAGACGACGACGGCGCGACCCGTCACCCGGTGAGGCGTTCGTAGACGCCGACCTCGGCGCCGCGTTCGAACGCGCCGATCCCGGCGAACCGCTCGATGACACGGTCGTGGTCCCAGTCGTCGACGACGTGGACCTCGTGGTGGTTGCCCTCGATCTCGCCCTGCGGGTAGTGGACGATCGGGATCGACAGGTACACGGCGCGGCGGGCCGCAGTCGCCGCCTCGTCCCACACCGCGAGGGCGTCGGCCTCGCTCATGTGCTCGACCACGTCACCGAGCACCACGACGTCGCAGGGCGGGATCGGCACCTCGCGCACGTCGCCGAGCACGATCTCGTCGTAGTACTCACGCAGCCGGTAGGTCTCGACGTACGGCGCGTACACCTCGATGCCGGTGATCCGGGCGACCGCTGGCCCGTGCAACAGTTTGGCGTAGGTGCCCACTCCCGGGCCGACGTCGACGATCTCGAGCGGACCGTCCTGCGCCAGGGCGACGACGCGGTCACGGATCCAGGACTTCCCCTCGGCGGAACTCATCGGCACACCGGGTACCTGCCCACGTGGGGGCACCCGCAACCGGTTCCCGCCCGGCTACCGCGCCCAGTCCGGGTCGGTGTCGGCGAGCGTCAGCGGATCCGCGGTGGCGAACACACCCCGCAGCCGTTCCGGGCGGGTCGATCGGCGCAGGGCCTCGGCGACCGAGGTGAGCCCGTCCGGGGGGTCCGGGACCAGGGCGCGGATGCGGTCGTCGTGGCTCGCCATGGAGTTCGGCAGGCTCAGCACGAGGTCGGCGGTGAGTTCGTGCGGCAGCGGGGTGAGCCAGGACGCGATCCGCGCGACGAACCGCGGCGGGACCGGCGGGAACGGCAGCCAGAGGCGGCGCAGCCCGTGCGACGTCGCGTACGTCCGCAGCAGTCGGTCGTAGGTGGGGCTCTCCCCGTTGGAGATCTCGTAGTTCCCGGCGGGCACGACGTCGGGATCGCCGGCCCGGCGGAGGTAGTGCAGCACGTCGTCGACCGCGATCGGGGCCACCGGGTGCTTCATCCAGGAAGGCAGGGGGATGACCGGGACCCGCTCGGCCACGTGCCGGACCAGCTCGTACGAGGTCGACCCGGCCCCGAGGACGATCGCCGCCCGCAGCCACACCAGGTCGACGCCACCGGCCTCGCCGAGTGCATCGCCCACGTCGGCCCGGCTCTCGAGGTGCTCGGAGAGCTCCTCGTCGTGCGGCACGAAGCCACCGAGATAGACGATGCGCGCCACCCCGGCGTCCTTCGCCGCCGCCGCGAACACGCGGGCGCTCTCGAGGTCCTGCTCGGCGAAGTCGCCCTCGCCGATCGAGTGCACGAGGAAGTACGCGGCGGTGACGGTCCCGCCGAGCTGCTCGGCGGCCGCGGCGAAGGCCTGCCGGCACGACTGCTCGTCGGAGACGTCGAGTTCGGCCCGCCCGACCTGCTCGGGGAAGTCGAATCCGTCGAGTTTGTCGGTGCTCCTCGCCGTGGCGGTGACCGCCACACCGTCGTGCGCGAGCGCAGCCACCAGCCGCGAGCCGATGTACCCGGTGGCGCCGGTGACGAGACACCGCACCGGCGCCACCGGCTCGCTCACGAGGACTTCGACCGCAGCAGCGTGAACGACGCGTCGGTGACCAGCAGGGTCGTGACCGGAGCCGTCACCTGCTGGTCCGGGTCACTCGACGCCGCCAGCGACCAGTCGGCGTGCGGGGCCTCGGGCACCGTGAACTCCACGACGTTCTCGGCGGAGTTGAGCAGGAGGGCGAACGCGTCGCCGCCCTCGTGCCCGACGACGAACGCGATCGACCGGGCGTCGGGGTTGTCCCAGTCGGAGTCCTCGAACGGCTTGCCGTCGGACCGTTGCACGATGACCCAGTCGGTGACGTCGTCACCCGGGCCCTGCCGGAACCAGGTCGGGCGCAGGGCGGGGTTGTCCCGGCGGAGCCCGATCAGCAGGCGGGTGAACTCGAGCAGGTCACGGTCGACGTTCTCCCAGTCGAACCAGGAGATCTCGTTGTCCTGGCAGTAGGCGTTGTTGTTGCCGCCCTGGGTGCGTCCGAGCTCGTCGCCACCGAGGAGCATCGGCACACCGGCCGAGAACAGCAGCGTCGCCAGCAGGTTGCGGCGGGCGCGGTCCCGCTTGCGGCACACGCTCTCGTCCTCGGTGGGGCCCTCCGCGCCGTTGTTGAACGACTTGTTGTCGCTCTCGCCGTCGTTGTTGTCCTCGCCGTTCGCGGCGTTGTGCTTCTGGTTGTAGGCGGTGAGGTCGGCGAGGGTGAAACCGTCGTGCGCGGTGACGAAGTTGACCGATGCCACCGGCGAGCGGCGGTCGCCCTCGTAGACGTCGGGGCTGCCGAGGATGCGCTGCGAGGTCGTGCCGAGCACGCTGTCCTGCCCACCCCAGAAGGCGCGGACGTCGTCGCGGAACTTGCCGTTCCACTCCGACCAGCGGGCCGGGAAGCCGCCGACCTGGTACCCCGCGGTGTCCCACGGCTCGGCGATCATCTTGACCGAGGCGAGCACCGGGTCCTGTGCGATGAGGTCGGTGAACGCGCTGTGCTTGAGGTCGTCGCCGCCCTGGCGGGTGAGGGTGGTCGCGAGGTCGAAGCGGAAGCCGTCGACGTGCATCTCGGTGACCCAGTAGCGCAACGAATCCATGATCAGCCGCAGCGCGGCGGGCTTGCCGACGTTGAGGCTGTTGCCGGTGCCGGTGGTGTCGAAGTAGTGCGCCTCGTCGCCCTCGACGAGCCGGTAGTAGTCGCCGTTGTCGAGGCCCTTGAGCGAGTAGGTCGGGCCCATGTCGTTGCCCTCGGCGGTGTGGTTGTAGACGACGTCGAGGATGACCTCGAGGCCCGCCGCGTGCAGCGCCTTCACCATCGTCTTGAACTCGGCGACCTGGCCGCCGGTGTCGCCGGCCGCGCTGTAGTCACCGTGCGGCGCGAGGAAGCCGATGGAGTTGTAGCCCCAGTAGTTGCGCAGCCCCTTCTCCGCGAGGTGGTCGTCCTGCACGAACTGGTGCACCGGGAGCAGCTCGACCGCCGTCACCCCCAGGTCGGTGAGGTGCCGGATCGCCGCCGGGTGGGCGAGCCCGGCGTACGTGCCGCGGATGTCCGCGGGCACGTCGGGGTGGGTCGCGGTGATGCCCTTGACGTGCGTCTCGTAGACGATCGTCTCGGCGAGTGGGGTGTAGGGACGTTCGTCGTCGCCCCAGTCGAAGTCGCGGTCGGTGACCACGCAGAGCGCCGTCCTGCCGGCGCCGTCCTGGGTGTCCATCCGCTCGGGGTCGTTCATGTCGTGGGCGAAGACGGCCTGTCCGGAGTCGGGTTGCCCGGTCACCGCGGTCGCCATCGGGTCGAGCAGCACCTTGTACGGGTTGTGCCGCAGGCCGGCCGCCGGGTTCCACTCGCCGTGGACGCGCAGCCCGTAGGTGGTGCCGACCTCCACGCCGTCGACGAGGCCGTGGAACACGTGGGCGGTGCGCCCGGGCAGCGTGGTGCGGGTCTCCTCGCCGCCTGCGAAGACGCAGAACTCGACCGCGTCGGCGGTGGAGCTGTACACCGCGACGTTGGCGCGGCCGTCGGGACGCAACGTCACGCCGAGCGGGTAGGGGAACGAGCGGTCGGGCGTGGTGGTCATGTGTCCTCGGGCGTCGGTGCGAACGTGCTGTCGTGGTCGACATGCCCACGCGGTGACGCCCGGAACCCCGGTGGGGGGTGTGGCTACGCGCGACCCGTCCCGAACTGGCGGGTGAGGTCGGCGAACATCTGCACGACGATCCGGCGCTCGAGCAGACCGCCGATGCCCGGGACGCGGGCGTCGACCCGGCCGCTGACCCGCTGGGCGCACCCGGTCGTCGTCGGGGTGAGCTCGATGCGCCCGGTGACCACGATCGGGCGGTCGGCGAAGGTGATCACCAGTCCGGCCGTGACCTGACCGGCGCGGTCCGCGGCGTCCCAGCGCTCGGTCTGCACCAGGCGCAGGTACCGGCCGACGACCGCGGCCGCCGCCCCGCGCGCCCCGGTCGGGACCTGCCGTTCGACGTGCACGACGGCGACGCAGTCCTGCTGTGCGGTGACCACGCGCACCTGCCGCGACCCGTCGCCGGCGAGCGCCGCCCGGCGCGCCGTCGCGTCCACGGCCTGCGCTCGGAGCTCGTCGGCCCCGACGCCCGAGGACCAGGTCCGGTCGAACTGCACGCCGATCTCGCCCTCAGGCCGCGGCCGGCAGGATGCCGACC
>CAXUNA010000215.1:0-2272 GCA_964252095.1 uncultured Jatrophihabitans sp.
CACGACGCCCCCGCTGTGCCCGCTACCGGGCACACGAGCGCCGGCCGGCGACCGTCGTCCGGCACAATCGCCGCCGTGGAGTGGACACCGGACATCCTGGGCGACGGGTACGAGCGGCACGGGTTCGAGCTCGGCGCCGATCCCGACGGCGAGGGCGCGATCGAGGCGGTGCTGGTCCGCCGCACCGTCCGTGCGGGTGAGCCGGTGCGGGGCGCGGTGCTCTACGTCCACGGGTTCTCCGACTACTTCTTCCAGACCGAGCTCGCCGACTTCGCTGCCGCCCGCGGCCTCGCGTTCTTCGCGCTCGACCTGCGCAAGTCCGGCCGCGCGCGCCGGCCGGGCCAGACCGCCCACTACGTCTCGGACCTCGCGCTCTACGACGACGAACTGGACCGGTCGCTCGCGGTGATCGGCGAGGCGCACCCCGACCTGCCCGTGATCGTCGTGGCCCACTCGACCGGCGGCCTGATCGTGCCGCTGTGGCTGGACCGGCGGCGGGCCGCCGGGAATCTCGCCCCGGTCAGCGGGATCGTCCTGAACAGCCCGTGGTTCGACCTGCAGGGCAAGCCGGTGCAGCGCGGGCCCCTCACCCAGGTCATGCGTGGCCTCGCCCGGGTGCAGCCGGCCCGGAAGGTCGCGACGCTGCCGGGCGTCTACGGCGCGACGCTGCACACCAGCGGGACCGGCGAATGGGACTTCGACCTCGACCTCAAGCCGCTCGCGGGGTTCCCCGTCACAGTGGGTTGGCTCAACGCGGTCCGCCGCGGCCACGCGCAGCTGCACCGCGGCCTCGACATCGGCGTGCCGTCGCTGGTGCTGCGCTCCGACGCGTCGCACTTCGCCACGACGTACTCCGAGCGCAGCGACCGCGCGGACAACGTCCTCGACGTGCGGCAGATCGCGCGCTGGGCCGGGTGCCTGGGTGACGAGACCACCGTCGTCCCGATCCCCGGCGCTCGGCACGACGTCTACCTGTCGCAACCGGAGGTCCGCGCCCACGCGTACGAGGTCACGGGCTCGTGGCTCGCCGCGCACGACTTCCCGGCGGTCGCCGGGGTCTGACCCCGCTGCGAACGAACTCACACCCGGGAAGCGCGAGCGGTGGGTGAGTGCTCAACCGGATGTGACTTCTCTGTTCGAGCCGATCCAGGTCGGCAAACTGACCCTGCCCAACCGCGTCGTCATGGCGCCCCTGACCCGCAACCGCGCGGGCGACGGCCAGGTGCCGCGCGACATCGCCGCGCAGTACTACGGCCAGCGCGCGAGCGTCGGGCTGATCATCACCGAGGGCACCCAGCCCAGCGCGGTCGGCCAGGGCTACCTGGACACGCCCGGCCTGCACACCGACGCCCAGATCGAGGGCTGGCGCGCCGTCGCCGACGCGGTCCACGCGCGTGACGGGCACATCTTCGTCCAGCTCATGCACACCGGCCGGATCGGTCACCCGGACAACACTCCGGAGCCCGAGATCGTCGCGCCCAGCGCGATCGCCGCGCCCGGCCAGATCGTGACGGCGTCGGGCCAGCAGGACTTCCCCACCCCGCGCGCGCTCAGGACCGACGAGATCGCCGGCGTCGTCGCCGAGTTCGTGCACGCCGCGCGCAGTGCGGTCGAGGCGGGACTCGACGGGGTCGAGGTCCACGCCGCGAACGGGTACCTCGTGCACCAGTTCCTCGCGCCGTCGTCGAACGTCCGCACCGACGGCTACGGCGGATCCCCCGAGAACCGTGCCCGGTTCGCCATCGAGGTCGTCACCGCCGTGGCCGAGGCCATCGGCCCGGAGCGCGTCGGCATCCGGATCAGCCCGTCGCACAACATCCAGGGCGCCGTCGAGGAGGACGCCACCGAGACGGCCACGACGTACCGGACCCTGGTCGACGCCATCGCCCCGCTCGGCATCGCGTACCTGTCCTACCTGGCCGACCCGCGCGCCGAGCTGACCCGTGACCTGCGCTCCCGCTTCGGGGGCCCGGTCATCGCCAACGACGGCTTCGGCGCGGTCACCACGCAGGACTCCGCCCAGGCCCTGCTCGACGAGGGTCTCGCCGACCTCGTGGCGGTCGGTCGCCTGGTCATCGCCAACCCCGACCTGGTCGAGCGGTGGAAGACCGGCGCGGCCCTGAATGAACCCGATTCGAGCACGTTCTACGGCGGCGGCGCCGAGGGGTACGTCGACTACCCGACGCTCTGAGCCTGCACCACCCGGGGCGGGGGGGGGGGGGGGGGCGCCCCCCGGGGGCCCCCCCCCGCCGGACGGAGCCGGGCCCGCGGC
>CAXUNA010000215.1:2282-6808 GCA_964252095.1 uncultured Jatrophihabitans sp.
TTTCGGCCCACCCCCCCCCGCGCGCCCCGCCCCCCCCCGGGGGGGGGGGCGCGGGCCCACCCCCCGTTCCCACCCGCCAACGTTCTTCCGAACTGCTCCTCGTGACGAACTTCTTCGGTGCGAGATGTTGCCGTCCCGACAAGCGGTTTCACGCTCACCTCACCTAGCCTGCACTCGCAGGTGTCCGCCCGACACCTCCCCAGCGAGAGACAGGACCTCCCCCATGCCACGACCCCGTGCCATCGCGGTCACCACGTTCGCCGTCGCGGCAACTGGCATCGCGCTGGCCTCGCCGGCCCACGCCGCCGCCGCGTACACCCCCCTCTTCCAGGCGAGCGGCGCGGGAACCGCGATCTCCCTGGTCGGCGGAGTGGTGAGCTCGGCCCCGACGGCTCCCTCGGCGATCCGCACCCGCTCGACGACCCAGCGCAGCGCGCTGACCGCGGCGACCGTCGACGTCCCCGGCGTCCTGCACGTCGACGGCGCGTCGACCGTCGCGTCCACCACCCGCAAGGTCACCGAGAACGCGACCGTGCTGACCGGCCACGCCCTCACGTCCGGGATCAAGATCAACGGACTGCTCACCCTCAAGGCGGTCAGCACCACGTCCACGCTCGTCGTCCGGCCGAAGGCCGTCACCGCCACCGCCACCACCTCGTTCGCCGACCTGAAGATCGTGGGCCAGCCGACGATCAACGGCGTGGTCGGACCGAACACGACCATCGAGGTGCCCGGGATCGCCAAGATCGTGCTCAACCAGGTCGGCGCCGTCAGCGGCACCACGAGCGGCATGGCCGCCGCGACCGCCATCTCCATCACCCTGCTCGGCGACACGGTCGCCGGTTCGACGATCGTCGTCAACCCCACCGCGGCCCAGGTCTCGCTCGTCGGACCCGGCTACGCGCCGCTCAGCGGCCTCGCCATCGGCGCACAGGTCGCGGTCTCGGGCGGCGACAGCACCGGTTCGGTCGGCCCGTTGGGTGCCATCGGCATGCCCGACGTCGGCACGAACAAGCAGACGCTCACCAACGACGTCGCCGGCGTGAACCTCGGAGCGCTCGGCACCGTGGGCGCCCTCACCACCACCGCGAACGGGGCGGTCACCAACCAGGGCTCACGCAGCACGATGCACGCCCACGTCGCGGGTCTGAGCCTGCTCGGCGGCCTCATCACCGCCAACGCCCTGGACTCCGACGCGCAGGTCCTCTTCCACGGCACGAGCGCTCCGGTGACGACCGCGTCGGTGACGTTCACCGGCCTCGCCGTCGCCGGGGTCCAGATCCCGCTCGACGCCGCCCCCGGTCTGATCCTGCCGCTGCCCGGCGTCGGCTCGGTCGCCCTCCGGGCCACCGCGACGACCGACACCGCCGCGGCGGCCGTCGGCCTGAGCATCACCCTGTCGACGGCCGCGTTCGGCCTCCCGGCCGGGGCGACCATCCAGATCGGCTTCGCCTACGCGGGTCTGCTCGACGTCTGAGCACAGCACCGCACCTGATCGCGGGGATCGTGGACGACGGCTGAGGGGCCGTCGCCCGCGGTCCCCGTCAGGCGTTGGTGGGCGGCCGAGGGTCGCGGCGTCTCCGGCGCCGGGCCGTCAGCCGCCCACCAACCCGTGGTCGTGGGCGAAGACCACGATCTGCACGCGGTCACGCAGTCCGAGCTTGCGCAGGATCGCCCCGACATGGGTCTTCACCGTCGACTCGCTCACGAAGACGTCGCCCGCGATCTCGGTGTTGCTGCGGCCGCGGGCCACGGCGTGGAAGACCTCGCGTTCCTTCTCGGTGAGCGCGCCGAAGCTCGGCGGCACCGCCGGCCGGTTCTGGAACCGGCCGTCGAGCAGCGTCGCGAGATCGTGCGGCGCGAGCACGGCGTTGCCGACGAAGACGGTGCGGATGGCATCGGTGAGCATGGCCGGCGTGGTGTCCTTCAACAGGAATCCGCTGGCGCCGTAACGGATCGCGGTCGCCGCCCGGTCGTCCAGGTCGAACGTCGTCAGCACCAGGACCCGCACCGGAGTGGTGCGCCGCGCAGCGCGGTCCGGCGCGAAGATCTGCCGTGTCGCGTCGACGCCGTCGCCGTCCGGCATCCGCATGTCCAGCAGCACGACGTCGGGTTCGAGGTCGTCGACCAACCGCACGGCGTCGTCGCCGGAACCACCGGTCCCGACGACCTCCATGTCCGGCTGGGCATCGACGATCACCGCGACCCCGGAGCGGAACAGCTCCTGGTCGTCGACCAGCACGACCCGGATCGGGGCACTCACCCGTCGACCCAGCTCGTGGGGATCCACGCCGTCGCCGTGAAGTCCGCGGACGGGTCCGACGCGGGTTCCGCCCCCTCGCGCCCCGCGTCGTCGCCGTCGGGGTCACGCCGCCGTACCGCGAGCCGCCCGCCGACCTCCTCCACCCGCCGCCGCATCCCGGCGATGCCGAGCCCGCCGTCCCGCTGCGGGACCGTGGCGTCGACGCGGTTGTGCACCTCCAGCAGCAGGTCGCCGCGCCACCGCTGCTCGACGTACACCGGCTCGCCCCGCACCCCGTGCTTGAGCGCGTTCGTGAGCATCTCCTGCGCGAGTCGGAAGACCAGCGTCTGTTCCGCGGTGGTGAGCGGCCACGGATCGCCGACCACCTGCGACCGCACGTCGTTCCCGGCCTCGCGCAGGTTGTCCACGAGCTCGTCGACGGTGGGGGCGGCGATGCCCGTCGCGGCCGCGTCCCCGGTGGTCGACAGCACCGCGCGGACGTCCTGCAACGAGCGCCGCGCCGAGGTGGCGATGTTGGTCATGGTGAGCCGGATCCGGTCGAGGTCGTCGTCGGGGAGGAAGCCCGCGGACTCGGCCTGCACGAGGATGACCGCGAGCGAGTGCCCGACGACGTCGTGGACGTCGCGGGCGAGACGGGTCTGTTCCGCGCGCAGCACGGCGATCTCCTGTGCCGCGGCACGGTCGACCTCCGCCCGGTCCCGTTCCTCCTCGGCGACCAACTGTTGCACCCGCGAACGATCGGCCTGACTGCGTGCACGGACCGCGACCCCCGTGACCCACGGGACGCCGAGCACGCCGACGACCACCAGCCACCCCAGCACCAGCAGGGCCGGAGCGCTCCCCGCGTACGACAACGCGCCGCTGCGGTCGGTGAGGCGGAAGGCGAGGTTGCTCCCGCGTACGACGAGCCAGGCCATCGCGAGGGTCGCCGCGACGGGGATCGACAGCCCGCTGACCCAGAGCGTCGCGCGGCCGGCGTGACGCGCGGTCCCGTACGCGACCGCCACGGCACCGAGCAGCTCCGCGCCGACGACGTCGAGACCGGACAGCACCTGGACCGCCGCGGCCGCCCACACCACGGCGAGGGCGTACGGCGGCGCGTGCCGGGCGAGGACCACCGCGACGGCCGAGACGACCACGACCAGGAACCCCACGGCGCCGAGTGAGCGGGTCTGCACCTCCACCAGCCCGACCATGGCCAGCAACGAGCCCGCGACGGCGTCGGGCAGCCAGGCCCGCGGCACCACCACCCGGATGCCGGGCAGCGGCGGAGCGGCGGTCACGTCGCGCTGCTCCGGTGTCGGTCCCACGTCCGAGCACGGTAGGTGACGACGGCGGCCGACACGAGTTCGGCGAGCAGACCGGGGAAGTCCAGACCGTCGGCGGCGTACATCAGTGGGACCTGCGACCGCGCCGTCGAGCCGGGCGTCGTGTTCACCTCGTTGAGCACGAGCCCACCCGCGGTGAGGAAGAAGTCGAACCGCGCGACGCCCTCACAGCCGAGCGCGACGTAGAGACCCTGGGCGGCGTCGACCAGGGCCTCGGCGTCGTCGACACCGAGCGGCGCGGGGCACCGGAAATCCGCGTCCCCGCCGTACTTCACCGCGGTGTCGAACAGGCCGTCGTCGACCACGATCTCCAGCGGGGGCCCCACCCGCAACGAGTGGTCGGCGCGACGGAACACGGCCACGTCGATCTCACGGCCCCGTACCCGTTCCTCGACCAGCACGCGGTCGTCGAGGGCGAAGGCCCGGGTCAGTGCGGCCGGGAGGTCGGCCGCGTCCTCGACGAGCGTGACGCCGTGGCTGGAACCGGCGGCGACCGGTTTCACCACCACCGGGCCGGTCCACGTGAACGACCCGGCGTCGGGCGGGGTGAGCAGCACACCCTCGGCGACCCCCACCCCGAGTTCGGCCGCGAGCAGTTTGGTCTGCCACTTGTCCATCGCCACCGCACCGGCCCGCAGCGGCGATCCCACGCACGGCACGCCCGCGAGGTCGCAGAGCGCGGCGAGCGTGCCGTCCTCGCCGTGCGGGCCGTGCACCATCGGCACCACCGCGTCGACGCCCGCGAGCATCGCCACGGCTGCCGCCAGCGAACGGGCCACCGACGGGCCGAGCGGGGAGTCGCGGTGCCACCAGCGGCCGTCGGGCCCGACGGTGAACGCCGTGACGTCGAACCCGCCGTCGCGCAGCGCCTCACCGACCCCGGCGGCCGAGGCCAGCGAGACCTCGTGCTCGCAGTTGCGGCCGCCGCCGATCAC
>CAXUNA010000216.1:0-6758 GCA_964252095.1 uncultured Jatrophihabitans sp.
GAGGAAGACCGTCAGAGCGGTCATGGGGCACCTCCGGGCGGGAGCGGCAGACGTGCTGCGAACATACGGCCCACCGCTGAGGATCGGGTCGTCGTTAGCCTCGGGTGTGTGACCGTCTCACCCCCGCCCGGCCCGCCGACCCGTCTCGGCCAACCCGCGAAGCTCAAGCCGGGCACGGTCCGGGTGGTCGCGCTCGGCGGGATCAGCGAGGTCGGCCGCAACATGACCGTCTTCGAGGTCAAGCCGCGCGACACCGCGGCCCGGTTGCTGATCGTCGACTGCGGCATGCTGCTCGGCAAGACCAACGCCCCCGGCATCGACATCACGCTGCCCGACTGGTCGATGTACGCCGACCGCTGGGGCGACGTCGACGCCATCGTGCTCACCCACGGTCACGAGGACCACATCGGCGCGTTGCCGTACCTGTTGCGGGAGCGACCGGACCTGGTCGTCTACGGCTCCCGGCTGACGCTGGCAATCCTCTCGGCCAAGCTCGAGCAGTTCCGCATCAAGAACGCCGACCTGCGGACCGTCAAGGAGGGCGACCGGGTCACGGTCGGCCCGTGGGACCTCGAGTTCTACGCCGTCACGCACTCGATCCCGGACGCCCTCGCGGTGGCGATCCGCACCGAGAACGGCACGATGCTGCACACCGGCGACTTCAAGATGGACCAGACACCGCTCGACGGCCGGCTCACCGACCTGCCCGGGTTCGCCCTGCTCGGCACCGAGGGCGTCGACCTGCTGCTCGCCGACTCCACCAACGCCGAGGTCAAGGGCTTCAACCCCAGCGAGCAGGACATCGGCCGCACGCTGCACGACGTCATCGGCAAGGTCCCGGGCCGGGTCGTCGTCGCCTGCTTCGCCTCCCACGTGCACCGCGTGCAGCACGTCGTCGACGCCGCGGTGGCCGCGGGCCGGGTCGTGACGTTCGTCGGGCGCTCGATGGTCCGCAACATGGGCATCGCGGCCGAGCTCGGGCTGCTGGAGATCCCGCCGGGCACGCTGGTGGAGATCGCCGAGGCCGAGTCGATGCCGTCGCGACGGGTCGTGCTGATCTCGACCGGCTCACAGGGCGAACCGCTCTCGGCGCTGTCGCGGATGGCCAACAACGAGCACCCGGTCATCCGGGTCGTCGCCGACGACACCATCATCCTGGCGAGTTCGCTGATCCCCGGGAACGAGAACTCCGTCAACGCGGTGGTCAACGGGTTGTCCTGGCTCGGCGCCACCATCGTCGACAAGAGCAACGCGCTGGTCCACGTCTCGGGGCACGCGCCCGCGGGCGAGCTGCGCTACCTGCTCAACGTCGTCAAGCCGGGCAACCTCATGCCGGTCCACGGCGAGTGGCGGCACCTGCGCGCTCACGCCGCGATCGCCGAGTCGGTCGGTCTCGCGCCGGAACGGATCATGCTCGCCGAGAACGGCACGGTGGTCGACCTGCGCGACGGTGTCGCGACGATCGCCGGCGGCTTCAACGTCGGTCACGTGTTCGTCGACGGCCTCGCGGTCGGCGACATCGGCGACACCACCCTGAAGGACCGCACCATCCTCGGCGACGAGGGGTTCCTCTCGATCCTCATCGCCGTCGACTTCGGCGCGGGCCGCGTCATCGTCGGACCGGAGCTCACCGCCCGCGGCTTCTCGGAGAACCCCGCCGCGCTCGACCCGATCGCCGCCGAACTGGTCGAGGTCGTCGAGAAGGCGCTGGCCGACGGCGTGCGCGACGCCTCGGCGCTGACGTCGATCGTGCGTCGTACCGTGGGCCGCTGGGTCGACCGGAACTACCGCCGTCGCCCGATGCTGATCCCGATGGTCGTGGAGGTGTAGCGCGTTGTCGTCCGCGACCTCAACGGTGATCCGCCCCGGGACCGTCTCGCCACGGCTGGCCGTCCCCACCGCGATCGCACGACCGTTCTACGTCCGCGCCGACGGCTCGTCGCTCCCGCGCGAGGACTCCGACCACGACGACCCGATGGTCAAGGACCCGGCGACGGTCGAGAAGATGCGCCGCGCCGGGCGGATCGCCGCCGACGCCGTGTACGAGGTCGGGCGGCACGTCGCCCCCGGCGTCACCACCGACGAGCTGGACCGCATCGGTCACGAGTTCATCGTCGCGGCCGGCGCCTACCCCTCGACGCTGGGCTACAAGGAGTACCCGAAGTCGCTGTGCACCTCGGTGAACGAGGTGATCTGCCACGGCATCCCCGATTCCCGCGAACTGGCCGACGGTGACGTCGTGAAGGTCGACGTCACCGCGTTCCTGGACGGCGTGCACGGCGACACCTGCGCGACCTTCTTCGCCGGCACCCCGCGTGACGACGTCCGGCTGCTCGGCGAGCGGACGCACGAGGCGATGATGCGCGGCATCCGCGCGGTGCGGCCGGGCCGGCCGATCAGCGTGGTCGGGCGGGTCATCGAGAGCTACGCCAGGCGGTTCGGCTACGGGGTCGTGCGTGACTACACCGGGCACGGGGTGGGCTGGTCGTTCCACACCAAGCCGACCGTGCTGCACTACGACGAGCCGCGGGTCACCACCGAGCTCGTCCCCGGCATGACGTTCACCGTCGAGCCGATGCTGACCCTCGGCGGCGTGGCCTGGGACCTCTGGGACGACGACTGGACGGTCGTGACGCGCGACCGGTCCTGGGTGGCGCAGTGGGAACACACGCTCGTGGTGACCGACGACGGTGCCGACATCCTCACGCTGCCGACCGCGACCTGAACACCTCTGATCTAATGCTTACCTGTTTCGAGCACGAAATACGCTGAATCGGGACACTCCGGCCACTAGCGGTGCCGAATCCACAGGACATAGCGTGGGCTTCCGTATCCCACGCACATCACCGGTCAGGACCTCCGTGCCCTGACCCGGGTGGGGTGCCGTCCGTTCGTCGACCGCAACCCGAAGGACTCGCATGCACGTAAGGCACTCCCGGCGCGCACTCGCGCTGGCGACGACCGTCGGCGCCGTCGCCGCGGTCACCGGAGCAGCCCTCGCGGCCGCTCCCGCCGCCACCGCTGCCCCGTCCGGCACCGTCACCATCCAGAACACCCTTCCGCGCTGGCTGTCGCACGCGCAGAAGTCCGCGGTCACGCCGCACGCGGTGACCAAGCAGTCGGTCCGGGTGTACCTCGCGCCGAACCACGGCCTCGCCGCGCTGCAGGCCAAGGTCGCCGACCTCACGACCCCGACGTCGGCGAACTACGGCAAGTGGCTGACGACCGCCCAGTTCAACGCGACCTACGCGCCCACCGCGGCCTCGGTGTCGTCGGTGAGCAGCTACCTGAAGTCCAAGGGTCTCGCGGTCGCGGGCGTCGCCGCCGGCAACCGGTACGTCACCGCGAGCGGCACGCCCTCGCAGCTGGACGGCGCCTTTGGCGTCACGCTCGGCAGCTACACCCACGACGGCCAGTCGGTCACCGCCCCGTCCGGCGCCGTGACCCTGCCCGCGTCGGTCGGCAGCGCGGTCCTCACCGTCACGGGCCTCGACACCACCAAGCAGGTCAAGACGCACGACGCCCAGACGCCCACGCCGCCGCCGGCCGCGTTCGTCAACGCGTACCCGTGCAACACCGACTACGGCACCCTGCTCGCGACCTACCAGGCCGACTTCTCCACGCCGCTGCCGAAGTTCCAGGGCCAGACACTGCCGTACGTCCCCTGCGGCTACACCGGCCCGCAGTTCCGGTCGGCCTACGAGAACAACTCGTCGCTCGACGGTTCGGGTGTCACGGTCGCCATCACCGACGCCTACTCGTGGCAGCTGATCGCGGCCGACGCGAACCAGTACGCGACCAACCACGGTGACGGTGCGTACAACCAGACCGCCGGCAGCAAGCAGCTCACCGTCGTCCCGTCGCCCACCGGCTACAACAGCCAGGACGCGTGCGACCCCTCCGGCTGGAGCGGCGAGGAGGTCCTCGACGTCGAGGCCGTCCACGCGATGGCCCCGGCTGCGAACATCCGGTACTACGCCTCGGCCAGCTGCAACGACGACGACTTCACCGACACGCTCGCGCGGGTCGTCGACGAGAACACCGCCAAGCTCGTGACCAACTCTTGGAGCGGCACGGAGTACCAGGAGTCCGGTGCGGGTGTCGCGGCCTACGAGCAGGTCTTCATGCAGGGTGCGGTCCAGGGCCAGTCGTTCCTGTTCTCCTCGGGTGACGACGGCGACAACCTCGCCGCCACCGGCGTCAAGAGCGTCGGCTACCCCTCGTCCGACCCGTACGTCACCGGCGCCGGCGGCACCTCGACCGGGATCGCCAACGGCACCACGACGTTCCAGACCTCCTGGGGCACGTACAGCTACCCGCTCGCGGCCGACGGCAAGAGCTGGGGCGCCGGTTCGTTCAACGCCGGTAGCGGTGGCGGTTACTCGACGTACTTCAACCGTCCGACCTGGCAGACCGGTGTCGTCCCGACCGGCACCTCGTCCGGCCGCGGCGTTCCCGACGTCTCGATGGACGCCGACGCCAACACCGGCATGCTCGTCGGCCAGACGCAGGCGTTCTCCGACGGCAGCGTGCACTACAGCGAGTACCGCCTCGGCGGCACGAGCCTCGCGAGCCCGTTGCTCGCCGGCTTCTTCGCCCTCGCCGTGCAGACGAAGGGGTCGGGCTTCGGTCTGCTCAACCCCGTCCTCTACGCCCAGAAGGGCACCATCGGGGACGTCAAGCCCAGCCCGGCCAACGTCGGCGTGGTCCGCGTGAACAACAACAACAGCGAGGACGCGACGGACGGGCTGTCGTACTTCGTCCGCACGTTCGGCCACGACTCGTCGCTGCCGGTCACCACCGGGTGGGACCCCAGCACCGGTCTCGGCGTCCCGAAGGCCGCCTTCCTCAAGGCCTTCACGCCCACCACGAAGTAGCACCACCGCGGTTCGCGCCGCACACGTCCGACGGGGCGTCCACCCACCCCGGGCGGGGGCCCCCGCGCCCTGTGCGGGGGCGGTGCGGTCGCGCCGGGAGCCGGGCGGCGGTGCGGCGTGCTGTCGGATCCAGGCGTGCATCGCGATCCCCGCGGCGACGCCGGCGTTGACCGAGCGGGTCGATCCGTACTGCGCGATCGAGGTCGTCACGCTCGCCACGGCCCGGACGTCGTCGGAGATGCCGCTGCCCTCCTGACCGAAGACCAGCAGACACCGCCGCGGCAACGCGAGCGTCTCGATCGGCACCGCGCCCGGCAGGTTGTCGACGGCCACGATCGGCAGTTCGCGCTCACCCGCCCACGCCGCGAGATCGGCCGCGGTGGGCAAGTGCCGGACGTGCTGGTAGCGGTCGGTGACCATCGCCCCGCGCCGGTTCCACCGGCGGTTGCCGACGATGACGACCTCCTCGGCGAGGAAGGCGTTCGCGGTGCGCACGACCGTGCCGATGTTGAGGTCGTGCCGCCAGTTCTCGATGGCGACGACGAACGGGTGCCGCCGGGTGTCGAGGTCGGCGACCACCGCCTCGAGCGTCCAGTACCGGTACCGGTCGACGACGTTGCGCCGGTCACCGTGGGCGAGCAGTTCCGGGTCGTACCGGGGGTCGTCGGGCCACGGGCCCTCCCACGGCCCGACCCCGACCGCCGCGACGACGTCCTCGGGCTGCTCCCCCGCCACGGGAGGAGTCAGAGACCGAGGTCGGCCATGGTGAACGCAGCGCGGTACTCCAGCCCCGCGGCCTCGCCCGCGGCGCCGGCGCCGGGGTCGACGATCACCGCGCAGCCCGCGACCTCGGCACCGACCTCGCGCAGCGCCTCGACGGCGGTGAGCACGCTCGACCCGGTCGTGGAGGTGTCCTCGACGGCGACGACCCGCCGGCCCGCGACGTCGGGTCCCTCGATGCGCCGCTGCAGCCCGTGCGCCTTGCCCTCCTTGCGGACGACGAACGCGTCGATCGCGCCGCCGCTCGCGTGCAGCATCGCGGTGGCGACGGGGTCGGCGCCGAGGGTCAGCCCGCCCGCGGCGACGGCGTCCCAGCCGGCGACGAGGTCGAGCATCACGCGACCGACCAGCGGTGCGGCCCGGTGGTGGAGCGTCACCCGGCGCAGGTCGACGTAGAAGTCGGCCTCCCGGCCGGAGGAGAGCGTCACCCGGCCGTGCACGACGGCGATGTCCTTGATCAGCTGCAGCAGGTCGGCGCGGTCGGCGGCGAGGTCGGTCACGGGGCCCGACGCTATCGCGCCCCCACCCTCGGCGGGGTCAGGAGTTGCCCATGGCCTTGCGGATCGTTGCTCGCGGCAACAGTTTGACCGCGGCGAGCAGCGATTTGTAGCGAACACTCGGCACGCTGACCGGGCGGCCGCGGCGCAGGTCGGCGAGCCCCTCGGCCACCACCTGGTCGGCGTCGAGCCACATCCAGTCGGGCACGTGGGTCATGTCGGCCTCGGCACGCTGGTGGAACTCGGTGCGCGTGTAGCCCGGGCACACCGCGCACACCCGCACCCCGGTGCCGGCGAGCTGCTGCGACAGCGCCTCGCTGAAGCCCGTCACCCACGCCTTGGCCCCGACGTAGGTGGCGCCGCTCGCCCGCGGGACGAACCCGCCGACCGAACTGACGTTGACGACGTCACCGCCGCCGCGCGTGGTCATCGCGTTCACGGCGGCGTGGGTCAGGACCAGCACCGACCGGACGTCGAGGTCGAGCATGCGCACCTCGTCGGCGAGGTCGTTGTCGGCGAACCGGCCGTAGATGCCGAAGCCCGCGTTGTTGACCAGCACCGTCACGGGGTCGTCGCGCAGCACCGCGGCCACGGCGTCGGTCCC
>CAXUNA010000217.1:0-6707 GCA_964252095.1 uncultured Jatrophihabitans sp.
CTGCTGGTGACGGCGGTGCTGCTGGCGCTCGCCCTCGTCGCCGGCGGAGCGTGGTGGGCGGTCGGCGACCGCCCGCCGACGCCACCCGCCGCGGTGGGCGCGTGCACGGCGGGCGACCTGCGACTCGACCGGGAAGGTCCGGCGGCCGGAGACACCGCGGTGCTGGCCGTGATCGGCGTGACCGCACGCACCGCCTGCCTGCTCGAGGCGCCGCCGGCACTGGTCGTCGCCGACACGAGGGTGCCGTGGACCGCGACGCCGCAGGACACCACCGACCGGCAGCCGTGGCGGACGGTGGCACTCGCGGCAGGTGGTCTCGTCCGCTTCGCCGTGGCCGACCACGCCCTGGCCGGGCCGGTCGGTTGCCCGGCCGGTCCCGTGACCCTCGCGCTCGACGTCGTCCTGGCGGGCGACACCTTCGCCTCGCTGTCGTTCGACGTCCCCACGAGCGGCTGCCGTCAGCTCGGGTTCACGACCTACACGCCGCCGGACCCCACCACCCCGGACGACGCGAGCTCGCCGTGCACCGCGTCCGACCTCGACGTGGTCCCGCACGACACCGGGAAGGGCGGCGACGCCGTCGGCGTCGAGGTCGTCGCGGTGGTGGGCTGCGCGCTCGACGCCCCACCGGCCGTCACCCTCGACGACGCCCGCGTCCCGTACGCGTCCTCGACGACGTCCGGCGCCGAGGCCACGCCCTGGCGGCCGACGACCCTGCGGCGCGGCGACAGCGTCCAGTTCGAGGTCGTGCCGGGCCCGGAGACCTTCGTGCCGTGCCCGGCCACTCTGCCGTACGCGCGGCGGGTGACCGCCACCGTCGGGGGTACCCGGGCCGCGAGCTTCCTCTGGACCAGCGGCTCGTGCGTCGTGCGCGGGTTCTTCCTCCTGCCGCGGACCGCCGCCGAACCCGGGACGGACGCCTGCACGGCCGACGACGTCGACGTCGTGCGGTCGGCGCCCGACTCCCCGGTGATCCGGGTGCTGTCCCACGACGGCGCGTCGTGTCAGCTGGTCGACCCCCCGACCGTCGTCGCCGACACCGAGGTGCTCTCCTACCGACCCGCGGCGAGTCTCGCCGGCGGCGCCGCGTGGAGCCCGCAGCCGGTCGGTCCGGACCGGGAGGTCGACCTCGCGCTGACGACCTTCCACGCGAGCAACCCGAACTGCACCGCCCAACCGGCGTCCGGCCCGCTGTCCGACCCAGTCGACATCGGGGTGCTCATCGGGCCGGGTCGCGTGCTGGCGTTCACGGGACAGGCCGACGGCTGCGGCGACCTGACGGTCGTCACCCCGGCCTGACGGTCAGCCGGCGAGGAAGCTGAGCCGGACGGTGCGGGTGGCGTTGTCGACGTTGGTGTCGACGAGGCAGATCGACTGCCAGGTGCCGAGCGTCAGCGCGCCGTCGAGCACCGGGACGGTGAGCGAGGGCGCGATCCAGGCCGGAACGACGTGGTCACGGCCGTGGCCCGCCGAACCGTGCCGGTGGGTCCAGCGGCCGTCGCGGGGGAGCAGCGCGTCGATCGACTCCAGCAGGTCGTCGTCGGAACCCGCACCGGTCTCGAGGATCGCGAGACCCGCGGTGGCGTGCGGGACGAAGACCGAGAGCAGGCCGTCGGACTCGCCGCGCAGGAACCGCTCGCAGTCGTGGGTGAGGTCGTGGACGACGGCCCGGCCGCCGGTGGTGACACTGATCGTCTCGGAACGCACACCGTCACGGTAGTGAAGGCGCTGTCAGGGTCCCGCCGTAAAGTGCCAGGCATGCCTCGCCCCGACGGTCGCAGCAACGACCAGCTCCGCCCGGTCACCATCACCCGCAACTGGCAGAAGCACGCCGAGGGCTCCGCGCTCGTCGAGTTCGGCGACACCAAGGTGCTCTGCGCCGCCTCGGTGCAGACCGGCGTTCCGCGCTGGCGCAAGGGCAGCGGCCTCGGCTGGGTCACCGCGGAGTACTCGATGCTGCCGCGCGCCACCACCACCCGCAACGACCGCGAGTCGGTCCGCGGGAAGATCGGTGGCCGCACCCACGAGATCTCCCGCCTCATCGGCCGCTCGCTGCGCGCCGCGGTCGACCTCGCCGCGCTCGGCGAGAACTCGATCTCCCTCGACTGCGACGTCCTGCAGGCCGACGGCGGCACCCGCACCGCCGCCATCACGGGCGCGTACGTCGCCCTGGCCGACGCCATCACCTACCTGGCCGGCAGGAACGCGCTCGCGAAGTCGCCGGAGGCCGCGTTGCACCGCGCGGTGTCGGCGGTGTCGGTCGGCGTCATCGACGGCGAGCCCCGCCTGGACCTCATGTACGAGGAGGACGTCCGGGCCGAGACCGACATGAACGTCGTCGTCACCGGTGACGGGGAGTTCATCGAGGTGCAGGGCACCGCCGAGGGCGCGCCGTTCCGCCGCGACGAGCTCGACGCCCTGCTCGACCTCGCTGTTGCAGGGTGCATCGATCTGTCCGCGATGCAGCAGAAGGCGCTCTCGGTGTGACGTCGAAGGTCCTGCTCGCCACCCGCAACGCCCACAAGCTCAAGGAGCTGCGGCGGATCCTCACGCCGCTGGTCCCGGACGTCGAGGTCGTCGGCCTCGCCGACGTGCCCGAGTACGACGAGACGCCCGAGACCGGTGCGACCTTCGCCGAGAACGCCCTCGTCAAGGCACAGGACGGCGTCCGGCACACCGGGCTCGTCACGGTGGCCGACGACTCCGGCATCGCGGTCGACGCCCTGAACGGCATGCCCGGCGTGCTGTCCGCGCGCTGGTCGGGCCACGCGAAGGACGACGCCGCCAACAACGCGCTGCTGCTGGCCCAGCTCGCCGACGTCCCCGACGAACGTCGCGGTGCGGCGTTCGTCTGTGCTGCCACGCTCGCCGCGCCCGACGGCTCGACCGAGGTGGTCGAGGCCCGGATGACCGGTCGCGTCATCCGGGAACCGCGTGGCAGCAACGGTTTCGGCTACGACCCGTTGTTCGTCCCCGACGGCCACGAGGTCACCTCGGCGGAGTTGCCCGCCGAGGAGAAGGACGCCATCAGCCACCGGGGCCAGGCGTTGCGTGAGCTGCTGCCCCTGCTGGTGGCCAAGCTCCAGCCCTGACCTACGAGGTCGGCGGCTCCGGGCCGTCGGCGACGATGGTTGCACTCGGCAACACGGCGAGCCGGAGCAGGACGCGGTTCTCGACGATCTCGTGCCGGGCCGCGATGGCGACTCCGCCCACCCGCCGGCCGAGCTCGGGTTCCAACGCCAGCAACTCGCGCGTCGACCCGGGTTCCGGTCTCAGCAGCCAGGTGACCGCGAGGTCGGGGGAGAGCTCGACCGGTTCGCCGAGCCGGTCCGTGAGCCAGGAGAGCAACCCCGGAACGTGGTCGCCGAGCTGCCGGTCCAGCTCGACCGACCGGTCGCGGTGGGTGCGCAGCCAGATCTCGCGCAGCAGGGTCACCGCGGGCACCGGCAGCAGCAGGTACCCCAGCACCCCCGCCGCGATCGCGACGACCGCGCCGGTCCCGATCTGCACCAGCAGCACCACGAGGGCGGCATCGAGCAGCCAGCCGATGACCAGGCCGGTGACGAACAGCGCCGTGGGCGGCCGGGTGCGGCGCCGCGCGGCCACGACGTCGGTGACGTCGTACCGGGTCGGGATCACCGTTCCTGACTACCAGACCGTCAGCCGTCCGCACCGCCCGCGGCGAACGCGGTGACCACCGCGGCCATGTCGTCCCCGCCGTGCCCGGCCGCGGACGCAGCGGCGAAGGTCGCGACCAACGCGTCGAGCACGGTGGTCGACACCCCGCTGTCCGCGGCGGCCGCGCGGATGAGCCCGAGGTCCTTGCTGACACCGTCGAGCTCGAACGAGACCGTCCAGTCCGACTTCATCATCGCGCCGCCCTTGACGTGGGCGTACGGGGTGTCGACCGCCCCGCCGGAGATGGCGTCGAGGAACAGTTGCGGGTCGAGCCCGAGCCCTCGCGCGAGCGCCACGGCCTGTCCGGTCGCCGCGGTGATCGAGGCGACCCACGAGTTGCAGACCAGCTTCAGGGCACTCCCGGCGCCCGGGGTGTCACCGAGCCACAGCGTCTTCGCGCCGACGGCGTCGAACACCGGCGTCACCCGCTCGCGCAGCGCCGGGTCGCCGCTCGCGAGCACGACCAGCTTGCCCTGCTCGGCCGGTGCCTTGGTACCGAGCACCGGGGCGTCGACCAGCGCGAGACCGTGCTCGGCGGCGAACGCCGCGATCCGCTCGGTGCCGTCGACGCCGACCGTCGAGGACTGCACCCACACGGCGTCGGGCGCGGCGGGCGCGGCGTCGGCCAGCACCGCGAGCACGGAGTCCGCGTCGAACAGCATCACCACGACGACGTCCGCGCCGCTCACGGCCTCGGCGGCGGACTCCGTCACGGTCGCGCCGTCGTCGGCGAGCGGGGCGGCCTTGGCGGCGGTCCGGTTCCACGCCCGGACCTCGAGGCCCGCCCCCAGCATCGAGCGGGCCATGCCCGCGCCCATCGTCCCGGTCCCGAGCAGCGCCACCGTCGTCACACGTCGCAGGTACCCGTGCCGGCGGGGCACCTACCGGTCCGAGCGGCGCGGCTCACTACCGTGAGCGGCATGCGGGTGACAGGTCTCGGACACGCGTCGGCGCTCATCGAGACGCGGTTCGGCAGCATCCTCACCGACCCGTGGGTGAACCCGGCGTACTTCGGGTCCTGGTTCCCGTTCCCCGACAACTCCGAGCTGGACTGGGACGCGATCGGGCAGGCCGAGTACCTCTACGTCTCGCACCTGCACCGCGACCACTTCGACCCCGAGCACCTCGCCGCACACATCAGCAAGGACACCCGCGTGCTCCTGCCGGCGTACGCGACGACCGAGCTGCACGACCGCCTCGTCGATCTCGGGTTCCGCCACTTCGTCGAGACGGTGAGCGACGAGGTGCTCGAGCTCGACGGCGGGCTGCAGGTCATGGTGCAGGCGCTGACCTCGCCCACCGACGGCCCGATCGGCGACTCGTCGTTGTGGGTGTCCGACGGTGAGCACACCGTCCTCAACCAGAACGACGCGCGTCCCGGCGCCCTCGACGCCTTCCGCGAGCTCGGCCCGGTCGACGCCTACCTGATCCAGTTCTCGGGCGCGATCTGGTACCCGATGGTCTACGAACTCCCGACCCGGGCGAAGCAGGCGCTGGGCATCCAGAAGCGGGAGCGGCAGTTCGACCGCACGCTGCGTTACATCGACGAGCTCGGTGCGCGGTTCGTCTACCCGACCGCCGGGCCGCCGTGCTTCCTCGATCCCGAGCTCTGGGACTTCAACGACTTCGGCGACGACCCCGGCAAGATCTTCCCGGACCAGGCGGTGTTCCTGGACTGGCTGGCCGAGCAGGGCCACGACGAGGGTCGGCTTCTGCTCCCGGGGTCGACCAGTGATCTCGCGCTGGACGGCGCGCCGGTCACCCACGTCGTCGACCCGGACTCGGTGTTCGGCGAGAACAAGCCGGTGTACCTCAAGCAGATGCAGGCCCGGCGGCAGCCGGAGGTCGAGGCCGCGAAGCTCACCTGGGCCCACCCCGAGATCGAGCTGCTCCCGGCGCTGCAGGAGTGGTTCCACCCGTTGCTGGCCGAGTCGACACGGATGGCGGCCGGCATCAACGGCGGCATCCGGATCGTGGCACTGGACACCGATCGCGGTGACGTCGACATCCTCGTCGACTTCGTCGCGCGTGAGGTGCGGGCGTACGACGGTGAGAAGGTGCGGTACGAGTGGCGCACCCAGCGGGCGTACCTCGAGCAGCTGGTGCACGAGCACGAGATCGACTGGGTGAACAGCCTGTTCCTCTCCTGTCGGTTCTCGGCCAAGCGGATCGGCCCGTACAACGAGTTCGTCTACACGTTCTTCAAGTGCCTGTCCGACGAGCGACTCAACTACGCCGAGGGCTGGTACGAGGAGCAGGACGCCGCGGTCGCCGCCGAGACCATCGAGCTCGACGGCTGGGAGGTCCAGCGGCGCTGCCCGCACCTCAAGGCCGACCTGTCGCGTTTCGGCAACATCGAGGACGGCAAGCTCACCTGCACGATGCACGGCTGGAAGTGGGACCTCGCGAGCGGTCGCTGCCTGTCCAGTGTCGGTAAGGACATCCGCGCGGCCAGGCTCGGTGAGCCCGTCCCCGTCGGTGCGCCCGCGGAGCACCCGGCGGAGGACACCCCCGACGAGCGCGGCCAGCACGAGCACGAGGACGTCTGAGCCGACCTCAGCCGGGCCGGCGTACCGCCCGCAGCACGGTGCACCGGAACCGCAACGGCCGGGTGGCGTCGCCGGTGAGTTCGAGCTCGTCACGGGCGAAGACCCTGATGCGATCGAGGAATTCCTCCCGCTCGGCCGGTGGCAGGTCCAGCACGTACGACCTCGACGCGGCCATCGCGACCAACCGCTCGGCCGTCACCGGGACCTCGTGTGCGAAGACCGCCGTCTCCGTCGGGCCGAACCACGTCGGGTCGAGGACGGTGTCGAGCCGGCTGGTCCGCCCGTCGCGGTCGGGTGAGCCCGCCACCCGGTCGTAGGCCGCGGCCAACGGGTCGGCCCGGTCGCGGGGGTTCCACAGCAGCGCCACCGTGCCGCCGGGCCGCAGCACCCGCGCGATCTCGGCGTCGGCGGCGGGCCGGGTGAACCAGTGGAACGCCGCTCCGACCGTGACGGCGACGCACGACGCGTCGGGCCGCCCGG
>CAXUNA010000218.1:0-2130 GCA_964252095.1 uncultured Jatrophihabitans sp.
CCCCCCCCCCCCCCCCCCCCCCCCCCCCCCCCCCCCCCCCCCCCCCCCCCCGGCCCCCCCCGGGGGGGGGGGGGGGGGGGGGGGCGTGTCCGCAGCCTGGCGAGGAGAGGCCGACGATCGGCGATCGGTTCCTCGCGTCATGTCGCACGGGATCGCTCACTGATCCTCGGCGCCCGGGTGGCCGGTCAGCTCTCCCGGACGATCTCGATCACCGCGACCGGGCCGTCGCCGGCGAGGGAGACCGTCGTGTCGGGCGGCAGCCGGGACAGGTCGTAGCGCCCGAGCGTCACGCGGTGGTCCCCGGGACCGGTCACGACGAGTCCGTCCGTCAGCGGGATCACCAGTTGCAGGGGGCGGCCGGGTGCGTCGGCCGGCTGCGCCGGGTCGAGTTCCCGGACGTCGACCGTGGCCCGGCAGCGACCCACGCGGGTCATGACGTTGAGGTCGCGGGTCGGGCCGGCCGACACCGCACACGACACGTTCTCGCCGCCGTCGAAGCCGAACGGCCGGTGACGGACCAACCGGTGCGGCGCGCCGCCGACCGTCAGGGTCATCGCCGGCCCGTCCAGCAGGACGATCGTCCGCCACACACCGGCGAAGACCGAGAACTCGCCCGGGGCCGTGACCTCGGCGATGCTGATCCGCCAGTCGAAGTCGCCGCCCGTGGGGGAGCTCGCGAGCTCCCGGGTCACGCCGCCGCCGTTGCGCCAGGGGGTCGGCGTCACGTCCGACCACCGACGCAGGATCCCGCCGCCCGCCGGACGCTCGTCGTGCACGCCCTCACTGTGCCGGACGCCGGCCGGCCGGCGGACGTCGGCGTAGGACAGATGTCATGCCCGGGAGGGGACACCGCGCACCTACCGCGGACCCGCAGGGTGCGACCAGAGTTGCCGGCATGACATCGCGACCTCCTTCCGAACCGTTGCACCTGGCTCACGTCCTCGGGTCGACGAAACGGCACGGCCGGTGGACCGTGCCGGAGACGGTGACCGTGCGGCAGCGCCTGGGCTCCACCGACCTCGACTTCACCGAGGCCGAGTTCACCGCCCCGGTCACGACGATCGACCTCGACATGATCGGCGGGTCGGTCGAGCTCCGGGTCCCCGAGGACACCGTCGTCGAGTGCGAGCTGCAGACGACGCTGGCGAGCTATGAGGACCACCGCGGCGCGGCACCGGCGGCGGTCGGCACCACCGTGGTGGTGCGGGGGCGGGCCGTGTGGGGTTCGGTCGAGGTGCGGGGGCCGCGCACCCGCCGTCGGGGCGGGCGTTGAGCTGCGGCGACCCGCACCCGCTCCTACGATCGGCCCGTGACGCGATGGCTCGAGGACTACGTCCCTGGTGACACGTGGGAGCTCGGCGAGGTGACGCCGACCCGGGACGAGATCGTCGCGTTCGCGCGGCAGTTCGACCCGCAGCCGTTCCACGTCGACGACGCGGCGGCCGAGGCGTCGATGTTCGGCGGGATCATCGCGAGCGGCTGGCACACGGCGTCGTTGATGATGCGGCTGATCGTCGGGAACTTCCTGTCGCCGGAGTCGAGCCTCGGCGCGCCCGGCGTCGAGGAGATCCGGTGGCCCGCGCCGGTGCGGCCGGGCCGCACGCTGCGGCTGGAGGGTGAGGTCGTGGAGGCGCGGCGGTCGGCGAGCAAGCCCGACCGCGGCATCGTCCGCACCCGGTTCCGGTTCCTGGACCCCGACGACGCCGAGGTCTTCACGGCCGTCGGGGTGAACCTGGTGCGGGGTCGACCGTGAGCGGCGAACGGGTGGTGGTGCTCGACGACTACCAGGACGTCGCGCTCCGCAGTGCCGACTGGGGAGAGGTACAGGCGAGGTACGAGATCGACGTCGTCACCGAGCACCTCGACGAGGACGCGACCGGGCAACGGTTGCAGGGGGCAACGATCGTCGTCGCGATGCGCGAGCGGACCGCGCTGTCGAGGGCCGTGCTGTCCCGGTTGCCGGGGCTGCGGCTGCTCGTCACCACCGGGATGCGCAACGCCGCCGTCGACCTGGCTGCCGCGGCCGAGCTCGGCGTCACCGTGAGCGGCACGCGTGGCACGCCGACCTCGGTGCCGGAGCTCGCGTTCGGGATGATGATCGCGCTGGCGCGCGGGTTCGTCCCGGAGGAC
>CAXUNA010000218.1:2140-6695 GCA_964252095.1 uncultured Jatrophihabitans sp.
GAAGGCTCGTGGCATCACCGTCTGCGGCACGGGCGGGGCGGGCAACGCGATGCCCGAGCTGACCATCGGGCTGATGATCGCGCTGACCCGCAGCTTCGCCCATGAGGACGCATCGGTCCGGGCCGGCGGCTGGCAGCACACGATCGGTCCGGGGCTCGCGGGCCGCCGGCTCGGCCTGGTCGGGGTGGGCAAGCTCGGCGCGGCGATGGTGCCGATCGCGGCGGCGTTCGGCATGGACGTCGTGGCGTGGAGCCCGAACCGCACGGCGGAGCGCGCGGCGGAGGTCGGGGCGACGGCGGTGACACGCGAGGACCTGTTCGCGACCTCGGACTACGTCAGCATCCACCTGGTGCTGTCCGACCGCAGCCGTGGTCTGGTCACCGCCGCCGACCTCGCCCGCATGAAGCCCACCGCGTACCTGGTCAACACGTCCCGGGGACCGCTCGTCGACGAGGAGGCGCTGCTGGACACGCTGCGGGCCGGCCGGATCGGCGGGGCCGCGCTCGACGTGTACGGCGTCGAGCCGCTGCCGGCCGACGACCCGTGGCGGAGCGCGCCGCGCACGCTGCTGCTGCCGCACCTGGGCTACGTGACGAGCGAGGGCTACGCGACCTACTACGCCGACGTGGTCGAGGACATCCTCGCGTTCGCCGCGGGCACGCCCGTGCGCGTGCTCACCTGAAGGTCTCGGCCGCCGCCTGGATGCGCCCGACGTAGCTCTCCCAGTACCCCGCGTCGCCGTGGTCGGCCTGGTCGGCGCTGCCGCGGCCGTCGATCAGCTCGCGGACGATGTCGGCGTGACCCGCGTGCTGGCCGGTCTCCTCGAGCATGCGGACGAGCAGGTGACCGAGCGTGGTGTGCCGTCGTTCCTCGGGCCAGTGCGCGACCTCGGCGGGCGCCCCGGCACCCAGCTCGGTGACGGCGGCGTCGGAGGCCGCCCACGCCTCGCGGTACAGCGCGACGATCCCGGCGGTGGTCTCCCCGGCGGTCGCCCACATGTCGGCGCCGTCCCAGATCGAGCCGTCGGCCTCCCAGGCGAGTTCGCGTTCACGCGGCCGGCCGACGCAGCGGCCGAGGTAGCCGAACTCCATCGTCGCGAGGTGTTTCACCAACCCCAGCAGGTTGGTCCCGCTCGGGGTCATCGGCCGGTGGGCGTCGTACTCCGAGAGGCCCTCGAGCCGCGAGAGCACGGCCTCCCGGGCCTGGTGCAGGTACCAGCAACGCCGCGGTGAGATCGTCCACGCCGTGACGCTACGACGCGCCACCGACGACGCGCGGCGGCCAGCGGTGGACGTCGGAGATGGCCTACCGTCCTCTCCGTGAGTTCCGACGACCCGGACGCGGGTGAACGCTCACCCATCCGGTTCCCGGAGGGGCGGCCGGCGCGCCCGGTGGTGCGCATCCTCGTCCGGCTCGCGCTGGTGTTCGTGCTCATCCTCGCCAGCTGGCTGCTGGTGTGGATCGAACGCGGGGACTACGTCGACAACTACGACGGAAACGTCTCGGGCGTCGACGCGCTCTACTACACGACCGTCACGCTCACCACGACCGGCTACGGCGACATCACGCCGGTGACCACCCAGGCCCGGCTGATCAACGCGCTCGTGGTCACGCCGATGCGGTTGCTGTTCGTCGTGCTCCTGGTGGGCACGACCATCAAGGCGCTCACCACGCGCTCGCGCGAGGAGCTCCGACTGGCACGGTGGAGGAGACGGGTGAACCAACACGTCGTGGTGCTGGGCGGAGGCACCAAGGGCCGCAACGCCGCGAAGGCGCTGCAGCTCAAGGGGGAGGCCACGCGCGGGGTCGTGGTCGTCGACCAGAACCACCACGCGGTGGAGGCGGCGACCGCCGAGGGCTGGGTGGGCGTGCGGGGTTCGGTGACCGACACCGCCATCCTGCGTGCGGCCGGGGTCGACCGGGCCAGGACGGTGATCATCGCCCTCGACCGCGACGACACCGCGATCCTCGCCACCCTCACGGTGCGACGGATGTCCAGTGCCTGCAAGGTGATCGCCGCCGTGCGCGAGTCCGGCAACGCCGAACTGATCCGGCAGAGCGGCGCCACCACGGTCATCGTCACGTCCGAGACGGCCGGGCGGTTGCTCGGGCTGGCCTCGGCGAGCCCGGAGACCGTCGAGGTGGTGAACGACCTGCTCTCGGTCGGCAGCGGGCTCGACATCGACGAGCGCGAGGTGACGCCGGCCGAGATCGGGCACGACGTCGACGCGCTCGGTGTGCCGGTCATGGCCGTGGTCCGCGAGGGCACCCTGCTGCTCTACCACCACCCCGACATCGGCACGATGCGCGCGGGCGACCGCATCGTCTACGCGCTCGCCGTCTCGCACGAACCGGCGCCGCTGCCGGGGGAGTGACGGCCGTCAGCTCGCCGGTGGCGCGCCGACCAGTCGCCGCGCCGCCTCGACGTAGGTGTCCACGAGGGCGGTCACCGTCGACGGTCCGCCCGGGGTGAACCAGGCGCTGGTGCCGGAGCACATGTCGAGCACCATCACCGCCTGCCGGGTCGCGCCGGCCGGCCCGCCGAGCAGCGTCCACGCGCCACGCCGGTGACCGGTGCGCAGGATGGTCGTGAGGGTCTCGCGCACGGCGCGGCGTTGTTCCACGACGCGCTCGTACCGCGCGGGGGACAGGTGGACGTACTCGCGCCGCACCACCTGGGCGAACTCCGGGCTGTACAGGTTGCCGGTGGCGTAGGCGCCGACGAAGGCCCGCAACCGGTCGTCCGGTGCCCGGCCCGCCGCCGCCAGGGCGTCGGCGATCCGCCGGTCCATCCGGTCGTGCCCCTGCTGCACGAGCGCGTGGAGGAGGTCGTCCTTCGAGGCGAAGTGCTTGTACATCGCGCCGGGCGTGAGCCCGCAGGCCCGGGTGATGTCGCGGACCGAGGTGGCCACCGCGCCGTCGCGCTGGAACAGCGCCACCGCCGCGGCCAGCACCCGTTGCGCCGGCAGGGACAGCTCGGCGAACTCCGGGAAACCCGCGATCACCGCGGCAAACCGGTCGAGGTCGACCTCGCCGGAGCCCACGGGTGCGGCCGACGCGGACATGCTGACTTTCTACACGACGGCGAGGGTGGTTGACCCGCCGCGACGAGCAGGGTAAACAGTCGTTCACCCGCCGCACGGATCACACTGGAGTGAATCGATGGCTGATGCAACGATGACGGCACCCCGCGCGGCCCGCGCCTCGCGGTGGAAGCGCGAGCTCGACCACTACCCGGGCGGCGCCGTGCGCTACACGTCGTTGGCCATCGTGGTGCTCGCGACGATCGTGCTCTACTACCAGTTCTACCTGGCCGGCGCGATCGCCACGTCGATCATCACCGATTACCACATGTCGTTCGTCTACTACGTCAACATCAGCGTCGTCGGGTACGTCCTCGGAGCGATCGCCTCGTTCCTCGCGGGCATCGCCGACCGGTACGGCCGTGCCAACATCATCACCGTCGGGCTGCTGGTGGTCGGGCTGCTCTGCCTGTTCGGCATCCCGGCGGCGGACAGCAAGCTCACTTTCGGCATCGTGTTCATCGCGATCGGCTTCGTCGAGGGCGTCATCCTGGTCGCCACCCCGGCGCTGATCCGGGACTTCAGCCCGCAGCTCGGCCGGGCGTCGGCCATGGGGTTCTGGACGCTCGGCCCGGTCCTGGGCAGCCTCGTCGTCAGCATCCAGGTCAGCAGCACCAGCGACACCCTGCCGTGGAAGGACCACTACACCGCGGCGGGCGTGGTCGGCATCGTCATCGCGGCCGCCTCGGCGTTGCTGCTGCGCGAGCTCGCACCCTCGCTGCGGGACCAGCTGATGGTGAGCGCCCGTGACCGCGCGCTGGTGGAGGCGCGGGCCAAGGGGGTCGACGTCGCCGCCTCGCTGAAGGCGCCGTTCCGGCAGATGCTCAAGCCCGACATCGTCGGATCCGCCTTCGCCATCAGCGTTTTCCTCATCATCTACTACACGGCGGTCGGGTTCTTCCCGATCTACTTCGAGACGATCTTCGGGTTCAGCCAGTCCAGTGCGAACGCGCTGGGGAACTGGAACTGGGCCTTCAACGCCATCGGGCTGCTCGTCGTCGGCGTGATCTCCGACCTCACCCGGGTGCGCAAGCCGTTCATGGTGGTCGGCGCCGTGGCCGCGATCGTGTTCACGATCGTCTTCCTGACCCGCGCCACGCACCCCGAGACCAGCTACGGCACGTTCGTGGTGCTGCTGATCGCCATGAGCCTGTCGCTCGGCTGCGCGTACGCGCCGTGGATGGCGAGCTTCACCGAGACCGTGGAGCGACGGAACCCGGCGCTCACCGCGACCGGCCTCGCCGTGTGGGGTCTGGTGATCCGGCTGGTCATCGCGGTGGCCGTGTTCATCGTCCCGCACGTCGTCACCACCGTGACCACGCTGGTGGACAAGGGCGCGACGGTGTCGGCGCTGGCCGAGGGGGAGAGTCCGACGCTGTCCGCGACGCAGAACGCGACGGTGAAGGCGGTCGCCGCCGACCCGACGATCGTCACCCGCGCGCAGGCCCTCGCCGCGCAGTACCAGGCCGAAC
>CAXUNA010000219.1:0-6657 GCA_964252095.1 uncultured Jatrophihabitans sp.
GTACCGGGGCACGACGACGCTCGCCGACCGGGTCGTCGAGCAGATCGCCGCCCGCGCGGCCACCGAGGTCGACCACGCCACCGGGCTGCGCCGGTCCCTGGCCGGACGCCGCGTCGGCAGCCCCGCCGTCCGCGCCCACGCCGACATCGACGGCGCGGTCGCCGCCCTCCGACTGGACCTCGCCGTCGAGTTCCCCACCCCGGTCCGGGCCGTCACCCGTGCCGTTCGCGCCCACGTGACCACCCGGGTCGGCGAACTGTGCGGCCTGACGGTCGACCACGTCGACATCACCGTCGCCGCGTTGCCGCGGCCGGACACCGAACGGAGCCGAGTCCAGTGAGCACCCGCACCCCGCGCGGCCGGCGCGGCACCGCCGCCGTCATCGTCGCGTTCGTCGGACTGGTGCTGTGTGCAGCAGCGGCCGTCGAGGCCATCCACCTCGCAGCGAAGGGCACCACCTGGGGTTACACACCCACGGCGGTGTCGGACTTCCTGGCCCGCACCACGCTCGGCTCATCGACCACGCTGATCGTGGCCATCGTGCTCGCCGGGCTCGGCATCGTCGCGCTGCTGGCCGGGATCACCCCGCCGCGCCGCCGGTTGGTCGAACTCGGCGGCGACGATCGCGAGGTCGCCACCGGCGTGACACGCCGCAGCCTGCGCCGCACCCTCGCCGCCGCCGCGACCGACGTCGACGGCATCACCGGCGCCGAGGCGAAGGTCGGCCGTCGCCGGATCAAGGCCCGCGCAGTCACCGAGATGCGACAGACCGACGGCCTCGACGACCGGGTGTCCACCGCGGTCTCGGCCCGCCTGGCGGACCTGTCCCCTCGCCGGGCGCGCACCGTGCGTGTCCGCCTCGAGAAGAAGGAGTCCTGACATGCACCGCCGCACCGCACGGGGCAACCGCCTCGGCCTGATCCTCACCGGCCTGCTGCTGCTCGTCGGCGGCGCCGCCCTGCTCGGCGGGCACCAGGGGGTCTACGGCGCGTCCGGCACGAAGGACACCGTCTACCCCGACGCCGCCTCGGAGTTCGTCCACGACAACTCCGGCTGGCTCTGGCCGGTCGCCGCGGCCCTCGCGATCGTCCTCGGCCTGGTGTTCCTGCGGTGGCTGCTCGTGCAGCCGCGCACCGACACGCTGCGCCGTCTGCGGGTCGACAGCGACGACGACAGCGGTGACGGCTCGGGCCGCACCACCCTCGCCGCGTCGGCCGTCACCGACGCCGTCGAGGACGACCTCGACGACGTGCGCGGCGTGCGGCACGCCTCGGCCTCGCTGACCGGCCACGGTGACGCCCCCACCCTGTGGCTGTCGGTCACCACCGACGCCGACGCCGACCTCGGCCGCATCCGTCGCCACATCTCCACCACCAGCCTGCCGGCGGTGCGGGCCGCGCTCGACCAACCGGACCTCCCGGCGCAGATCGTCGTCGAGGTGAGCAAGCGGTCGGCGAAGTCCCGCGACCTGCGTTGAACCGCACCGCACCGAGCTCATCGGTGCAGGCAGCAACGATCCGTCCCCTCGACCCCTCCGACCGACACCCGGTCGAACCCGGAAAGTCCCAGACCATGAACGCTCTACGTCGATATCTCGCCGAGTTCCTCGGCACCGCCCTGCTCGTCATCGGCGGTGTCGGCGTCGCCGTCCTCGCCCCCGAGGCCGGCCCGATCGGCATCGCCCTCGGGTTCGGGCTCACCCTGTTGGTCCTCGCCTACGCCCTCGGTCCGATCTCCGGCTGCCACGTCAACCCGGCCGTCACCGTCGGCATGACCCTGGCCGGACGACTCCCGATCGTCGACGCCGTCGGGTACATCGTGGCCCAGGTGGCCGGTGCCATCGGCGGAACCGCCGTCGTCTACGCCGTCGCCTTGAACCGCACCGGCTACAGCCTCTCCGGCGACGGCATCGGCGCGAACGGCTGGGGCGCCGCGTCGTCGGGCGGCTACGGGCAGACAGCGGCGGTCGTCGTCGAGGTCGTGCTGGCGTTCCTGCTCGTCTACACCGTGCTGACCGTCACCGCGACGACCAGCACGACCACGGTCGCGGCGATCCCGATCGGTCTCGCGCTGATGGTCGCGCACCTGATCGCCGTGCCGATCGACGGCACCTCGGTCAACCCCGCCCGCAGCATCGGCCCGGCCCTGTTCACCGGCGGCTCGTCGCTGACCCAGCTGTGGGTGTTCATCGTGTTCCCGATCATCGGCGGCATCCTCGCCGCGGTGGCCTACCGGTTCCTGCCGATGCCGCTGCTGACCCGCACCGACACCCGCCACAACGACTCCACCGCCAACCCCGGCACAGGACCCACCGACCTCACCACCATCCCGTCGCCGGAGATGAGCGCGTGACTCCACGGCGGCAGTGGCGTGCCCGGCCGGTTCCGGAGCTCCGTGAGCCGCGGGACACGTTGAACCCGTGAGCACGCCGCGGGCCGCGGGTGGGCGACGGCGACTGACGCTCGATCTCATCGTCGACCACGCCCTGGACCTCATCGAGGATCGGGGCGTGGCTGCGGCGACGATGCGTGGGCTCGGGGACACCCTCGGCGTCCAGGCGATGTCGCTGTACCGGTACGTCAGCACGCGCGACGACCTGCTCGACAAGGTGGTCGAGCGGATCGTCTCGGAGCTGGACCACGACACCGGCCTCGGCGAGCCGTCCGGTCCTCGCGGCTGGCGTCACCATCTCACCGATCTCGCCCACGACGTCCGCGCCTACAGCCTCGAACACCCCGAGGCGTTCACGTTGCTGGCGACCCGACCGGTGGGTTCGACGTGGCTACGCCCACCGCTGCGATCGCTGCCGTGGGTGGAGCAACTCTTCCGGACCCTGCGCGCCGACGGGTTCACCGCCGTCGGCGCGGTCGACGCGTACCGGCGGTTCAACCAGTTCCTGCTGGGCGCACTCCTCGGCGACAGCACCACCGCCACCATCCGCAGCGACCACCGACGTTCCGCCGTGACCGGTCCCTCGGCGGACCGGACGGTCGGAGAACCCCGGATCGACCCGGACCGGCAACCGACCGTTGCCTCGATGACCGATCAGCTCGCCGACCCCGACCCCCATCGGACCTTCGAGACGGCCTTGCACGAGGTCCTCGACGCGATCGCCACCCGCCGCACGTCGTCACGTCCGTAGACCCTCGACCTCGATCGGAGAAACCCCGTGTGGGTCCTGCTGTCCACCCGCTTGCGCACCTGGTTGCTGTTCGCCGTCGCGGTGCCGCTCGTCCGCGCCGTCGTCCACCACGCGGCCCGGCGTGCGGCCGAAGGTGACCCCTCGAGCACTGTCAGCCGGACGCTCGCCCGCCTCGACACCACGCTCACGAAACTGTCCCGCCGCAGGCACTGACATCCGCCGCAGCCGACACGACTCGTCACCGGAGGAGGAACCCCGTGCTCGCGCTCCTCGGGTTCCCCATCATCATCTCGACCGGTCGCTCCCGGTGCACGGCGTCGTCGGGAGGTCATCGTCGGGGCCCGCGGATCCTCGCCGCCGAGTTCGCGGACAGGCGTCGCCGCTCGGTGCGATCCGTCGTCTGGGGCACCACGCTGCGTGGCGCGTCGCCGGTGACTGCGACGTGCGCGACGATCTCGTCATCGCAGGCAGCCTCCGTCGCGGTGTCGGCACTCGACGTCGGCTCACGAGGAAAGGAACTCCCCGGTGACGACGTCCTCGGAGTGGAACGACTTCGCCGTGCTGGTGGGCGGTGCGAGTGGGGCGCTGACCGGACTGCTGTTCGTGGCGGTGTCGCTCAGCCGTGACCCGATCTCGCACAACCCCTCGCTGCGGGCGAGCGCCGGCCAGACCCTGATCCTGCTGATCGTCCCCCTCCCCGTGTGCGCGCTGTTGGTCATCCCGGCGCAAGCGAAGGCCGCGCTCGGTGCCGAGCTGCTCGCGCTCGCCCTGCTCGTCGCGGTCGTGATCCTGGTGGTCAGCCGCCGCGGCCGGCAGCCGGAACGGTCCCGGCTGGCCCGCTTGGTCGACCGGCGCGCCACCAGTCTTGCCGTCACCGTGCTCCTGGCGGCGGGAGCAGTGATCTACTGGGTCGGCGACGGCGACGGCCTGTACTGGCTGGTGCCCGGCATCCTGGTGTCGTTGATCACCGGCGTCCTGAACGCCTGGCTGTTCCTCGTCGGCGACCTCGCTTGAACCGCGATCGTCCTCGCGCATCGCCGTGCCCGCCGCAGGACAGCGGGGCCGCTGGAGCGCGGCTGAAGTTGTCGAGTGCGACGGACTACCGGCCCCGTGTTCCCGTGCCCATCACACGTTGAAGCGGAACTCCACGACGTCGCCGTCCTGCATGACGTACTCCTTGCCCTCGATGCGGGCCTTGCCGGCCGCGCGTGCAGCCTGCAACGATCCCGCCTCGACCAGCTCGTCGTACGAGACGACCTCGGCCTTGATGAAGCCGCGCTCGAAGTCGGTGTGGATGACGCCCGCCGCCTGCGGGGCGGTGGCACCCTTCTTGATCGTCCACGCCCGTGATTCCTTCGGCCCGGTCGTGAGATACGTCTGCAGCCCGAGCGTCTCGAACCCGACCCGCGCGAGCTGGTCGAGGCCGGACTCGTTCTGTCCCATCGACTCCAGCAGCTCCCTGGCCTCGGCGGCGTCGAGCTCGACCAGCTCGGATTCGGTCTGGGCGTCGAGGATGACGGCGTCGGCGGGTGCCACGAGGGCACGCAGCGAGTCGAGGAACGCCTCGTCGCCGAGCTCGTCGGGGTCGACGTTGAACACGTAGATGATCGGCTTGGCCGTCATGAGCGAGAGTTCGCGCAGGGGCGCCGGGTCCAGACCGGCGGCCACGATCGTGCGGCCGGAGCCGAGGACGTCGCCGGCGGTCTCGGCGGCGGCCACGACATCTAGCTTCGACTTGTCGGTGCGGGCCTCCTTCTGCAGCCGCGGCAGCGCGTTCTCGATCGTCTGCAGGTCGGCGAGGATGAGCTCGGTCGAGACGGTCTCGATGTCGTCCTTCGGCGAGACCTTGCCGTCGACGTGGACGACGTCGGGGTCGGAGAACGCCCGCACGACCTGGCAGATGGCGTCGGCCTCGCGGATGTGGGCGAGGAACTTGTTGCCCAGGCCCTCGCCGGAGTTGGCGCCGCGGACGATGCCCGCGATGTCGACGAACGAGACCGTGGCCGGGATGGTCTTCGCGGACTGCGACAGCTTCGCCAGCACGTCCAGGCGCGGGTCGGGCACGCCGATGACCCCGAGGTTGGGCTCGATGGTCGCGAACGGGTAGTTGGCCGCGAGCACCTCGGCACGGGTGAGGGCGTTGAACAGGGTGGACTTGCCGACGTTGGGCAGTCCGACGATGCCGATGGTGAGAGCCACGGGCGCTCAGTCTAGGTGGCGGCCCTGCGGCCGCGGTTCACGGAAACTGTCGGACCCCCGTGCGAGCGTCTGTGGCATGGACGTCCCCCTGCTCGTCGTGGCCCTTGCCGTCGTGGTCGCGCTGCTGCTCGGCGTGCTGATCGGTGCCCACCTCACCCGCGTGCCGCGCACCGGCGTCGAGGCGGCCGACCGCACCGCGCAGGATCTGGAGCGCCGCCAGCTCGCCGTCGCCGGGATGGTCGCGCCGCTCACCGAGAGCCTCGTGCGGCTCGACGCCCAGCTCGACCAGCTCGAGCACGACCGCGCCCGCACCGAGGCCGGGTTGACGGCCCAGCTACGCGGCGTCGCGGCGAGCTCGGACCAGCTGCGGAAGGAGACGGCCACGCTCCGGACGGCGCTGCGCACCCCGCACGTGCGGGGCCGGTGGGGCGAGACCCAGCTCGAACGCACCGTCGAGGCGGCCGGGATGCAGCGCCACGTCGACTTCGACGTCCAGGTGAGCTCCACGGCGGAGGGACCCGACGACGTGGGGAGTTCCACGCTGCGCCCGGACATGGTGGTCAACCTGGTCGGCGGCAAGCACGTGGTGGTCGACGCGAAGGTCGCCCTGACCGGCTACCTCGACGCGCTCGAGGCGCCGGACGAACGCACGCGGGACGCCCGCCTGCGCGATCACGCCCGGCACCTGAGGACCCACGTCGACACCCTGGCCGGCAAGCGGTACCAGGAACGGTTCGCGCCCTCACCGGAGTTCGTCGTCTGCTTCGTCCCGGCCGACGCCGTGCTCGACGCCGCGCTCCGGGCCGATCCGGGGCTGCAGGAGCACGCCTTCGGCTGCGGAGTGGTGCTCGCGACGCCGTCCACGCTGGTCGCGCTGCTGCGCACCGTGGCCTACACCTGGCGCCAGGACGCGCTGGCACGTGACGCCCGGGAGGTCCACGAGCTGGGCCGCGACCTCTACCAGCGCCTCACCACGCTCGGCGGCCACGTCGACAAGCTCGGGCGCAGTCTGTCCGGGGCGGTGGAGTCGTACAACAAGGCGGTCGCGTCCCTGGAGTCCCGGGTGTTCGTGAGCGCGCGCCGGCTACGCGATCTCGGCGTCGTCGACCCCGAGGACGCCGGCACGGTGCTGCCCGCACCGGCCCAGGTCGAGGTCGCCCCCCGCACGCCCGGAGTGCCGGAGTTCGCCCCGCCGCGCGCGTCGTGAGCGGCGGTGCCGAGATCCCGCGCGCCGAACCCGTACCTGGCACGCCGCCCATGTCGCCGGGCTCCGGGCGGGGGTGGGCGGTACCGTCGGGGCGTGACCGACTCGAGAC
>CAXUNA010000220.1:0-6654 GCA_964252095.1 uncultured Jatrophihabitans sp.
GTGGCGTTCGCCGTCGTGGGCGGGAATGGCGTGCTGTTCTACGCGCTGCTGCGGCGGTGCCTCGCCCCCCCGCTGCCGGTCGTCGGGGCGGTCGCGTTCGTCCTGTTCCCGGCCGACACGACGCGGCCGACCGGTGGGGCCGCCGTCCTCGTCGGGATCGCGGTCCGCGTCGCCGGTCCCGAACAGCAGGTCCGACATCTGCAGGTACAGCGACTCCGGCCGCGGGAGGAAGTCGACCCGGCTCAGGGACTGCTGCTGCCCCGCCGACTCCATGACGAACGCCCCGTAGCCGAGCAACCGACCGGTGAGACTGCGTTCAAACGTCAGGTCGGTGACCTTGCGCAGCGGCATGATCGCGACCCGGCGGGTGAGCAGCCCGGACACGAGCAGCACCCGCCGGTCGGTGACGGTGAAACGCTCGACCCACCAGTCCCCGACCTTCCACCCGTACCAGGCCACGCCGGCCAGCAGCACCACCAGGCCGGTCGTGGCGACGGCACCGGCACCGGCACCGGCACCGTCGGCGAACCACAGGAACAGCACCGCGACGGCGAGCAGGAGCAGGAAGACCGAGGTGGCACCGGCGAGCACCGCCGGGTGGCGCCGGACGGCGAAGACCAACCGCTCGGAGTCGAGCAGGTACCGGTTCAGCCCCCAGGGGCGCGGTTCCTCGCGGCGGCGCGCGGAAGGCGTCGGGCGTCGCGGTGCGACGGCCGAGGTCGTGCGGGAGCGAGGTGCCATCCGCCGCCGGGTCGAGAACCCGTCCTAGAGGTTGCCGACGAAGGTCGCGAGCGACCGGAACAGGGTGGTGACCCCGTTGAACGCCGAGTGCACGGCGCTGGCGGAGGTCTGCGGTTGCGTGATCACCATGAAGGCGGCGAACGCGATCACCACGATGGTCACGACCACCTTGGTATTCACGAGCTGGTTCTCCTCGCCGTCGAGACACACGTCCGTCATCCTCGACTGCATGTCTAGACCTGGGGATCAGCCCGCCGTGGGAGGCGCGCCGGACGACACGCCGCACGGCGGCGACGCACCGCCGGTGCCGTGCGCGGGCGGGCTGGTCTTCGACGAGCACGGCCGGCTGTTGCTGATCCGGCGTGGCACCCCACCCGCGCAGGGTTCCTGGTCGGTCCCCGGCGGGCGCGTGGAGGCCGGCGAGTCGACCGAACAGGCCTGTGTGCGGGAGGTGGCCGAGGAGACCGGACTGGACGTGCGGGTGTTGCGGCTCGCCGGGCGGGTGCACCGCGACGGTCCCGGCGGCGTGGTGTACGCCATCGACGACTTCGTGTGCCGGCTCATCGGTGGAACGTTGCAGGCTGCGACGGACGCCGACGACGCCCGCTGGGTCGACGCCGCCGGGTACCGCGACCTGGACGCTCGCGGCGCCCTCGCGCCACGTCTCACCGAGGCACTGTCCGGATGGGACGCCCTGCCCCGCACCTGACCCGCCGGCCGGTGCGGGGCCGACCGCGCCACTCAGGAGCCGGCGGGCACCGCGCGGCCGGGCTGCTCGCCGCCACGGGCGTCGATGTACTCGCGGGTCGGCACCATCACCTTGCGACGGAAGATGCAGACCACCGTGCCGTCCTGCTTGTAGCCGCGGGTCTCGACGTACACGATCCCGCGGTCGGACTTCGACTTCGACGGCGTCTTGTCCAGCACGGTGGTCTCGCCGTAGATCGTGTCGCCGTGGAACGTCGGCGCGATGTGCCGCAGCGATTCGACCTCCAGGTTGGCGATCGCCTTGCCGCTCACGTCCGGGACCGAGAGACCCAGCAGCAGCGAGTAGATGTAGTTGCCGACCACGACGTTCTTGCCGAAGTCCGTGGTCTTCTCGGCGTAGTTCGCGTCCAGGTGCAGCGGGTGGTGGTTCATCGTGATGAGGCAGAACAGGTGGTCGTCGTACTCGGTGACGGTCTTGCCCGGCCAGTGCTTGTAGACGTCCCCGACCTCGAACTCCTCGTAGATACGCCCGAACTGCATCTGCCGTGACCTCCCGTGTCGCCGTCGACGTGTGTGGTCCTGACCCGTCCGGAACAGGTACCGGAGGCGATCCTGCCCGACGCGCGGCGCGACGGGTGCAGAATGTGGCGCGATGCCCACCATGCCGCGCCGGCCGCAGTTGCCGGTCAACCTGCGCCGACGCCGGTCCGCCCCCTGGATCCCCGACGTCGACCGGAGCACGGCTGTCGTCGACTGCGCCGTGTACCGCGACGGCCACCGGATCGACTGTGCGGCGGACTGGCGCCGGGCCGCGGAACTCGCGCGCGAACAGGGCGGGTTCGTGTGGATCGGTCTGCACGAACCCAGTGACCGGCAACTCGCGGAGATCGCCTCCGAGTACGGCCTGCATCCCCTGGCGGTGGAGGACGCGGTCCTCGCCCACCAGCGCCCGAAGATCGAGCAGTACGACGACATGCTCTTCACGGTGGTGAAGACCGTGCACTACCACGACGACACACCGGGCGACGGGCACGGCGAGGTGATCGAGACCGGCGAGATCATGGTGTTCCTCGGCGACGCGTACGTCATCACCGTTCGCCACGGTGAACACGGCGGACTCGCCGGCATGCGTCGCAGCCTCGAACACGATTCCTCCCTCCTCTCGCTCGGTCCCTCGGTCGTGCTGCACGGGATCGTCGACCGGGTGGTCGACGAGTACCTCGCCGTCTCGCAGGCGCTCACCACGGACGTCGACGAGCTCGAGGCCGGGGTCTTCACCTCGTCGTCCCGGCTCGCGAGCACCGACGCGATGTACCAGCTCAAACGCGAGGTGCTCGCCCTGCGGCGCGCGGCCGGGCCGCTCGCGATCCCGCTGCAGCAGCTGACCGAGGAGGGCCGGATCCCGCAGATCCCCGACGACATCAGCGAGTACTTCCGCGATGTCGCCGACCACCTTTCCACCGTCGCGGACCAGGTCGCCTCCAGCGACGACCTGCTCAACACGCTGGTGCAGGCGAACCTCGCCCGGATCTCGGTGCAGCAGAACTCCGACATGCGCCGGATCTCCGCCTGGGTCGCGATCGCCGCCATCCCGACGATGGTCGCGGGCCTCTACGGGATGAACGTCCCGTTCCCCGGTGAGCACCGGTGGTGGACCTACCTCGCGATCATCGCCGTGCTCGTCGTCGCCTGCGGCTGGTTGTATCGCGCGTTCCGCCGGAACGGCTGGCTCTGACCTCGACCGTTGCCGGGTGCAACGGAGCATCGGGACTCAGGCGAACGACGCGGTGATCTGGTTCTCGACGTCGGCGTAGGCGGCACCCGCGCGTGACAGCAACTGCCCGATCCCCTCGAGCGCGTCAGCCATCCCCTGTGCGTGCTGGGTGAACTGGTCGAACAGCGTGGTGAACTGCGCCGACGCCGCGCCCGACCAGTCCGCGCCGAACAGCGGTGAGAGCTGACTGCGGAGCGCCTGAGTCGCGGTCCGTTGGTCGGACGCCGTCTTGTTCACGGTGCCGGCCATCGTCTGCAACTGTTCGGGTGTGACCCGAAGTGCCTGTCCCATCGTGGGTTTCTCCTCGTACGAGGTGCCTCGACGTCGAACGATCGCCGAGGTGATCTGACCGGACGCTACCCACGCGCACCTCGCCCGCAAGGCTCGATCGGCAGCCTGTGGATGAACACGACGTCGTCCACAGGCGGGAACTGACACTGGACACCGCGGGGCAGCGGCGGGCAACACTCACGGCATGCGGATCCGGTTGACGCTGAGCACGGCGCAGGAGCGGTGCGACGTCGTCGTCGACGGGCCTCCTGGAACCGACGTCGCCGGACTGCGCCGCGCGAGCGCCGCCGAGTTGGGTGTGCCGGCCGAGCTGGACTGGTGGTCGGGCCGTCGGCTGCTGCCGGACTCGGCCGTGCTGGGCGGCCCGGGCCTGCAGGCGGGTGACGAGCTGACGATCGGGGGGCCGGGCATGAGCGTCGACGGCGACCCCACCCCGCTGCACCTCGCGGTGGTCACGGGGCCGGGCGCGGGCGGCGTGCTGCCGCTCGGCCGCGGCGTGCACCTGCTCGGCCGTTCCGAGCTCTGCGACCTGCGCCTGCCCGACGCCGAGGTGTCCCGACGGCACGCCGCCGTGACGGTGACCACCGCCGGTGTGTCCGTCCGCGATCTCGACTCCCGCAACGGCACCACCCGCGCCGGCGAGCTCGTCGACCGCGACGGCGGCGAGCTGGAACCGGGTGACGCCCTCCGCCTCGGCCACAGCACGGTCGTCCTGCGGTCCGGGCTCGGTGTGCCGGCAGCCGTCCGCCCGGTCGACGACGGCCGGGTGCTGGTGCTCCGGCCCGCTCAGGACCGCCCCACCACCACGACACGGACCCTCACCGCGCCCGTCCCGCCACCGGACCGGGCACGGCCACGTACCGCCTGGATCGGTGCCCTCGTCCCCGCCGTCGTCGGCGTGACCCTCGCCGGGCTCCTGCACACGTGGCAGTACCTCGCGTTCGCCGCACTCACCCCGCTCACGGTGCTCGGCACCGCGGCCGGCGACCGGTGGAACTGGCGGACCAGCCGGCGGCGGGCGGCCGGTGAGCACGCGGCGGCCGAGGTGGTATTCGCGCGGCGTCGCACCGACGCGCTGCGCGAGGAGAGCGACGCCCGATCGGCGCTGCACCTGGACGCGCCGCAGTGCGCCCAGGCGGCGGAGGGACCGGCGGCGCCGCTCTGGCAACGCCGGCCCGGACAACCGCACGCCCTCCACGTCCGGCTGGGCGTCGGCGACCGGCCGTCGCGGACGCAGGTGGTCACCGTCGACGGCGACCGGGAGCCCGCTGGTCGGCTCGCGGACGTGCCGGTCTGCGCGGACCTGCGACGCGGGCCGCTCGGGATCGCGGGACCGGTCGGGTCGTCGACCGCCAGCCCCCCCGCGGGCGTGCCCCAGCGCGCCCTCGGACCTGCGCCCGGTGCCCTCGAGTTCGTCGTGCTGGTGCCGGACGACACGGACCACCGCTGGGACTGGCTGCGTTGGTTGCCCCACCGGGTGCGGCGGGTGGCCGATCCGGACGAGCGGAGCGGTCTGGTCGCCGATCTCGTCGAGCGGGCGCGGGCCGCCGCCTCACGTGGCGCACCGGACGGTCCACCCGCGGGCCCGCGGACCGTCGTCGTCGCGGATCGAGCCGGCGCGCTTGCCGGAACCCCTGGTCTCGACGACCTCCTCACCCTCGGTGCGGGAGCGGGGATCCACGTGGTGTGTGTCGACCGGAGCCCGACGGCCCTGCCGGGGTCGTGCGCCGCTGTCGCGGTGACCGGTGGTTCGACCGGCGCGGAGGTGACCATCAGCGGCGAGGGGTGGGACACCGACGACGGCCGACCCGACACCGCCGGAACGGTCGTCGCCGACCAGGTCGACGTCGTCTGGTGCGAGCGACTGGCGCGGGCGCTGGCGCCCCTGGACGACGGCGGGCGGGAGGGGGCGCTCCCCCGCACGGTGCGGTTGCGCGAGCTGCTCGATGTCACGGACGGCGACGCGATCGCCGTCGCCTGGACCTCCGCCGCGGACACCACGAACCCGCTCGCTGCCGTGGTCGGCGTGGACAACGTCGGTCCCGCAGTCCTCGACCTCACCGCCGACGGCCCGCACGCCCTCGTCGCCGGGACGACGGGAGCCGGCAAGTCCGAACTGCTGCAGACATGGGTGACCTCGCTCGCCGTGGCGCACCCGCCGGACGATCTCGGGTTCCTGCTCGTCGACTACAAGGGTGGCGCCGCGTTCGGCGCCTGCGCCCGTCTGCCCCACACCCTCGGTCTGGTCACCGACCTCGACCGGCACCTCACCGCGCGGGTGCTGCGGAGTCTCGACGCCGAGATCCGCCGTCGGGAGCGGCTGTTCGCCGGCGTCGGCGCGGCCGACCTCGGCGCCTACCGCCGGACCGGAGCAGGCGAACCGGTCCCGCGCATCGTCGTGGTGGTGGACGAGTTCGCGACGCTGGCGGCGGACCTGCCGTCATTCGTGTCGGGGTTGACAGACCTCGCCCAGCGCGGACGTTCCCTCGGGCTGCACCTGGTGCTGGCGACCCAGCGGCCGGGCCACGCCGTGTCCCCGGCGATCCGGGCCAACACCACCCTGCGGGTCGCGTTACGGGTGACGGACGCGGGCGAGTCCAGCGATGTCATCGGCGTGGCCGACGCCGCCGCGATCGATCCCGCCAGTCCCGGCCGGGCCGTGGTCCGGACCGGAGCCGGCCTCACCCTCCTGCAGACCGCGCGGGTGTCGGCGCCGGCCTCCGCAGGCGAGCGGGCGGTGCACGTGCACCGGATCGGGCCGTGGGAGGACCCGGTGCACGCGGCGACCTCCACGTCGTCGCGCACCGATCTCGACGATCTGGTCGACCTGTGCGACAAGGCCTGGGCCCGTCGGTTCGCCGACGGTGCGAGCGCGCCCGGCCCGACCTGGGTGCCACCGCTGCCGGAAGACCTGACGGCGACCGCACTCGCGGACCTCGTCCGGTCCACAGCCGGCGCCGGCGACGACCCGTTGCGACCGGCGATCGGGCTCCGCGACCAACCGGACCGGCAACGCCAGGTCCCCGAGCACCTCGACCTGCGCGCCGGCGGGACCCTGCTCGCGGCGGGGGGGGGCCCCGGGGGGGGCCCCCCCCCCCCCCCCCCGGGGGGGGGCCCCCCGGGCGCCCCCGGGGGGGGGG
>CAXUNA010000221.1:0-6635 GCA_964252095.1 uncultured Jatrophihabitans sp.
CGCGGGTCGTCCGCCTCGGGACCGGCCCGGCTCGCGCTCGCCGGCGCCGCGGTGACGGCCGCGCTGCTCTCGGTCGTCCGGGGGATCTCCCTGCTCGAGCCGTCGACGTTCGAGTCGCTGCGGTTCTGGATCGTCGGGTCGCTGGGCGGCCGGCCGCTCGGCATCGCCGCCCAGATCGGCCCGTTCGTCGCGGTCGGCATCGTGCTCGCTGCGCTGCTCGGGCGGGCGCTCAACACGCTCGCGCTCGGCGACGATCTCGCCCGCGCCCTCGGAGCCCGGCCGGGACTGGTCCGGGCCGGAGGCGCGCTCGCGGTGGTCCTGCTGAGCGGCTCCGCCACCGCCGCGGTGGGCCCGATCGTGTTCGTCGGGCTGGTCGTGCCGCACGCCGTGCGCGCCGTGACCGGCCCGGACCAGCGGTGGATCCTGCCGTACTCCCTGCTCGCGGGGCCGGTGCTGCTGCTGACGGCCGACATCATCGGACGGGTCGTCGCGCCGCCGGGCGAGGTCGGCGTCGGGATCTGCGTCGCCGTCATCGGTGCCCCGATGTTCATCGCGCTGGTCCGCCGGCGTCGGCTGGCGGCCCTGTGACGAGCACGGTCCGCCGGGCCACGGCGACCCCGCGGGGAGTGCGACCGCCCCGGCCGATCAGCCTGTTCCACGACCGGGTCTCGGTGCTGGTCCACCGCCGTCCGGTGCTCGTCGGCCTGGGGCTGTTCCTGCTGCTCGTCGCGGTCTTCCTCGTCGCGCTGTCGGTCGGCGCCTCGAACCTGCCGCTCGGCGACGTCGTGCGCACGCTGTCCGGCCACGGCACCCGCGGCACCGACTTCATCGTGCTGCGCACCCGACTGCCCCGCGCGGTGCTGGCGGTGGCGACCGGCGCCGCTCTCGGCGTCGCGGGCTCGCTGTTCCAGAGCGTGACCCGCAACCCGCTCGCGAGCCCCGACGTCATCGGCGTGCAGGCGGGCGCGGCCACCGGCGCCCTGACCCAGATCATCGTGTTCGGGGCGGGCGGCGGGGCGGTCGTCGCCGGCGCGTTCCTCGGCGGCGTGGCGGCGGTCGCGCTGGTGCTGCTCGTGATCCCGCTACGCCAGGCGGGCGGCTTCCGGTTCGTCCTCGTCGGCATCGCCGTCGCGGCCCTGTGCAACGGTCTCAACGAGTTCCTCACCACCAGGACGGATCTGACGTCGGCGCTGAAGGCGGCGGTGTGGCAGACCGGCAGCCTCAACAACGCCCAGTGGTCCGAGGGGATCCCGGTGTTCATCGCCCTCGCCGTGCTGGTGCCGGTGGCGGTGTGGGTCGGCGCGGGCCTGCGCACCGTTGCACTGGGTGACGATCTCGCCGCCGCCCTCGGTGTGCCGGTCACCCGCGTGCGCCTGACCGCCCTGTTCGTCGCCGTGATGCTCACCGTCTCGGCCACCGCGGGCGCGGGCCCGATGCTGTTCGTGGCGCTCGCCTCGGCGCAGATCGCGCAGCGGCTGCTGGGCCGACCCGGGCCGTCGGTGGCCGGCGCGGCGATGGTCGGTGCGGTGCTCGTGCTGGGCTCGGACCTGGTCGCGACCCGGCTGTTCCCGCAGGCGCTGCCTGCCGGGATCGTCACCGGCGTACTGGGTGGCGTCTACCTCGCCTTCCTGTTGGCACGACTGTGGAGGACCCGATGAGCCTGTCGACCACACGCCTCGCGACCGGGTACGGCACCCACGACATCAGCGTCGACCTGGACGTCGCGATCGAGCCGGGCTCGTTCACGGTGATCGTGGGGCCGAACGCGTGCGGGAAGTCGACGTTGCTGCGCACGCTGGCCCGGGGTCTCAAGCCGCGGGCGGGCGCGGTCCTGCTCGACGGCGAGGACATCTCGACCTTGCCTGCCCGCTCGCTCGCCCGGCGGCTCGGGTTGCTGCCGCAGACCTCCACGGCTCCCGACGGCATCACCGTCTACGACCTGGTCTCGCGCGGGCGGTTCCCGCACCAGACCGCGCTGCGGCAGTGGTCGCGCGAGGACGCCGTGGCGGTGGAGACGGCGATGGCCGACACCGGCATCGGCGCGCTCGGCGAACGGCCGGTGGACGAGCTCTCCGGCGGCCAGCGTCAGCGGGTGTGGCTCGCCCTCGTGCTCGCCCAGCAGACCCCCACCATCCTGCTGGACGAACCGACGACCTACCTCGACATCACCCACCAGCACGAGGTGCTCGAGCTCTGCGACCGGCTGCGGCGGTCCGGCCGGACGTTGGTCGCCGTGCTGCACGACCTCAACCAGGCGGCCCGGTACGGCACGCACGTGATCGCCATGAAGGCGGGCGTGGTGGTGGCCCGCGGCGAACCCGCGGACGTCGTCACCGAGGCGCTGGTCGAGACCGTCTTCGACCTGCCCTGCCGGGTGATCCCCGACCCGGAGACGGGGACCCCGCTCGTGGTGCCCCGACGCCACGCGGGTGCGGGCGCGGTCTCCGCCGGCACCGACACGGTGACGGCCGGCGCGCCGGAGTGATGCGCGCGCGACGCGTCAGCGGCTGACGGCCCGGCGGTACTGCCGCACCGACAGCGGGACGAACACCAGCAACAGCACGACGATCCAGAACAGCGTGTACAGCGAGGGATGCTGCAGCGACCAGTAGTCCGGGACCTCGACCTTCGGGTTGGTGTTGCCGAACAGGTCGCGCGCCGCCTGGGTCACCGAGGAGACCGGGTTCCAGTTCGCGATGAACTTCAGGACCGCCGGGAAGTTGTTGGTGGGCACGAACGTGTTCGCGATGAACGTCAGCGGGAAGATCACGATGAACGACGCGTTGTTGACGACCTCGGGGCTCGGCACCAGCAGCCCGACCCACGCCATGATCCAGGAGATGGCGTAGGCGAAGGCCAGCAGCAGCAGGAACCCCGCCGCGGCGTGGAGGAAGTCGGTGCGGATCCGCCAGCCGATGATCAGGCCGGTGACCGACATGACGAACACGACCAGCACGTTGTTCGCGACGTCGCTCGCCGTGCGGCCGACCAGCACGGCCGACCGCGACATCGGCAGCGACCGGAACCGGTCGATGATGCCCTTCTGGATGTCGTCGGCGAGGCCCGCGCCGGTGAGCGTGGCCCCGAAGATGACGGTCTGCGCGAAGATCCCCGGGATGAGGAACTCCTTGTAGTCGCCACCGCCGGGGATCGGGATCGCGCTGCCGAACACGTACGCGAACAGCAGGATGAACATGATCGGCGACAGGGTCGAGAAGACCAGCAGGTCCGGCACGCGCTTGATCTTGATGAGGTTGCGCTTCGCGACGATCGCGCCGTCGGACAACGACTTGGTGAGGCTCATCGCGCGTCTCCCTTCTTCGCCTTCGCCGATTTGTCCTCGGCCGCGACCTCCTCCGGTGGTCGGCCGGTGAGGGTGAGGAACACGTCGTCGAGCGTGGGACGGCGCAGCGCGACGTCGCTGACCGCGACCCCGGCCTCGTCGAGGCGGCGCAGCGCGTCCATGAGCACGCTCGCCCCGCCGCTGACCGGTGCCACCAGCGAACGACGGCCGGCGTCGACCTCGACCGCCCCCTCGGCGATCGCCCCGATCTCCGACCGCGCGCGCTCGACGTCGGCCTCGTCGACCAGCACCAGCTCGATGCGCTCACCGCCGACCTGCGCCTTGAGCTGGTCGGCGGTACCGCGGGCGATCGCCTTGCCGTGGTCGATCACCACGATGTCGTCGGCCAGCCGGTCGGCCTCCTCGAGGTACTGGGTGGTGAGCAGCAGCGTGGTGCCGCCACCCACGAGCTCGGTGATGACCGCCCACATGTCGATCCGGCTGCGCGGGTCGAGCCCGGTGGTGGGTTCGTCGAGGAACAGCACCGGCGGCTGCGCCACGAGCGCACCCGCGAGGTCGAGGCGGCGGCGCATGCCGCCGGAGTACGTCTTGACGGGCCGGTCGGCGGCGTCGGCCAGGGTGAACCGGTCCAGCAGCTCGCGGGCGCGGTCCCGTGAACGCTTGCGGCCGAGGCCGTACAGCCGGCCCACCATGTCGAGGTTCTCGTACCCGGTGAGGTACTCGTCGACCGCCGCGTACTGCCCGGACAGGCCGATCCGCTGCCGCACGAGGTTCGACTCCCGCACGATGTCGGCGCCCGCCACCCGGGCCGACCCGGCGTCGGGCGGGAGCAGGGTGGTGAGGATGCGGACCGCGGTGGTCTTGCCCGCCCCGTTCGGCCCGAGCAGGCCGAGCACGGTCCCCTCCGGCACCGCGAGGTCGAGACCGTCCAGGGCGCGCAGCGACCCGTAGGTCTTGACCAACCCGCTGGCTTCGATGACGTCGGGCACTGATGCTCCTCTGATCGGTCCGGCACAGAGCGTGAACCATCTGGCGACGAACCTAGGGGTGAGCTACGACAACTGGCGACCGACTAGCCTCCCGGGCGTGGCCCAGCCCGAGGTGACGATGTACACGGACGGCGCCTGCAAGGGCAATCCCGGCCCCGGCGGGTGGGGGGTGTGGCTCACCAGCAACGGCCACGAGAAGGAACTGTTCGGCGGGGAGAACCCCACCACGAACAACCGGATGGAACTGCTCGCGGTCATCAGTGGGCTCGGCGCGCTCAAGGAGCGTTGCACGGTGCAGCTGTTCACCGACAGCCAGTACGTGCGGCAGGGCATCACGACCTGGATCCACAACTGGAAGAAGCGCGGCTGGCTCACCACGGACAAGAAGCCGGTGAAGAACAGCGACCTCTGGCGCGAGCTCGACGCCGCCCAGGCCGAGCACGACGTCCACTGGCACTGGGTCAAGGGCCACTCCGGCGACCCCGGCAACGAGCGCGCCGACGCCCTCGCGAACCAGGGCGTCGACAGCGTCCGGTGAGACCGGAGCCCCCCGGTCGGCGACGCAGCAGTGCTGCAGAGTCGTCGTCGGGGCGACACGTCTGCAGCAGTGCTGCGCTCCCCCGGGCCCGGCTCAGCGCTTCTTCTCGGCCGCCCTGGTCGTGGCGCGGCCGATGATGAGCTGCTGGATCTGCGACGTGCCCTCGTAGATCCGGAACAGCCGGGCGTCGCGGTAGAGGCGTTCGACGGCCACGCCGCGCATGTAGCCCATGCCGCCGTGGACCTGCACGGCTCGGTCGGCGGCGCGGCCCACCGCCTCGGAGGCGAAGTACTTGCAGATGCTGGGGTCCTCGCGCCGGCCCTTCCCGGCGTCGATCTCCGCGGCGCACCGCCGGATCATCGCCTCGGCGGCGTAGAGCTCGGTCGCGGTCTCGGCGATCAGCGCCTGGATCAGCTGGTGGTCGGCGATCCGGCTGCCGCCCTGCTCGCGGCCGAGGGCGAAGGCGGTGGTCTCGTCGAGCAGCCGGCGGATCATCCCGACGCAGATCGCCGCGACGCCCAACCGGCCGCGGGCCACTGAGGCCATCGCGATGCGGTAGCCGTCGTCGCCGCCGATCCGGCCGTCGGCCTCGAGCCGGACGTCGGTGAGGTACACCTCCGACGTGATGCTGCCGCCCTGGCCCATCTTGGCGTCCTTCGGGCCGATCGTGACGCCGGGCAGTGAGGTCGGCACGGCGAAGACGCCGATCGGGCCGGCGTCGCCGTCGGCGCCGACGGTGCGGGCGAACACCATGACGACGTCGGCCGCGGGTGCGTTGGTGATCCAGCGCTTGGTGCCGTCGAGCACCCAGCCGTCACCGTCCTGACGCGCGGTGGTGGTGAGCGACGACGGGTCGGAGCCCGCCTCGGGCTCGGTGAGGCCGAAGCTCGCGATGATCTCTCCGGCCGCGATCCCCGGCAGCCACCGCTGCTTCTGCGCCTCGGTGCCGACCTGCACGAGGATCTGCCCGGCCAGGCCGTTGTTGGTGCCGAACATCGAGCGGAACGCCGGCGCCGCGTACGACACCGTCATCACCAGCTCGACCTCCTGGGCCATCGTGAGGCCGAGCCCGCCGTACTCCTCGGGGAGGGCGAACCCGAACAGGCCCATCGCCGCGGCCTGCTCCTTGAGCACGGCCGGCATGACGTCGTCGGCGTCCATCTCGGCCTCGCGCGGGATCACCTCCTGCTGCACGAACCGGTCGATCTCGGCGAGAACCTGGGTGAGGTCGGCGTCGTCCACGTCCCCATCATCGCTGCTGCCCGTCGAGTGGCGCACCGGGGGCGGGCGGGGGGGGGGCCACCCCCCCCCCACCACCCCCCCCCCCCCCCCCCCGCCGGACGCGCCACTCGACCCAGCGGTTCACCAGCCGCGCGCGGGGCGAGCGCCGCGGTCAGTCGACGGTGCCGCGGGGGGTGGCGACCGTGGTGAACGGCGTCTGTGCGGGCGCGGCGACCGGTGAGAGCGCGTTGGTTGTGGTCACCCCGGCCAACCCCCCGGCGAGGGTCGGGACGACGAACGAGGTCGCGATGACACCGTCGGCGTTCGCCCTCACCACCGCGAGGGTGACCCGGGAACCGTTGCCGGCCACACCGATCACCGAGACGTCCTGGTTCGGTCGGTAGCCCGCACCCTGCGCCACCACCCGCTCACCCGGTGTCGCCGTGGTCGACGACAGCACCAGCGTGGAGCGGACGGTCGGCACCGCGGCGGCCGCCGCGGCCGGGTCGACCACGGCGAACGTCGTCGTGGCCGGGCGTTGCGAGACTGCCCCGGTGGCCGTCAGCGCGTACGTGCCGGCGGC
>CAXUNA010000222.1:0-6626 GCA_964252095.1 uncultured Jatrophihabitans sp.
GTCCGGTGCGGGCCGTCGGAGGCCGTGACGTCGAGGACGTCCATCGCGCGGTCGAGGGCGTGCAGGATCTCGAAGCGCCGCGCGTCGGCGTCGGGGAGTTCGGCGGCGAGTTGGCCGAGCACCTCGAGGTCCTGCACCAGTTCCCACACCGGCTCGTCGAGGACGGCGAGCGCGGCCTGCCGGAGCGCGTACTGCGGCACGCCGCCCGCGGTGAGGACGTCACCCAGCGGGGTGGGGTCGAAGGCGTGCCCGCCGCCGCCGAGCAGCAGCGGGTTGGCCGCGGCCTCGACGTAGAAGGTGAAGGTGTCGGCGTTCGTGTCGACGGCGATCCACTGGCTGCGCGGGTGCAGGCCCTTCACCGGTGTGCCGTCAGGGTGGTAGACGAGTCCTTCGGCGTGGAAGCCGGTGCGGTCGGGGTCGAAGCCGAGGTCGAGCACGACCTCGAGCCGCCGTCCGACCTGCGGCGCCGACACGGTGCCGCTGACGCGGAACCACGTCGTCGCCCACGGCGGTCCCCACCACTCGCCGAGCGCCATCGGCTGGAACTCCGCGGCGAGCGCCTCGGCCACCGCGACGGGTTCGCCGACGACGAGGCGCCCGTCGACCTCCCGCGGCGGCACGTCGAACCGCGCCACCTCCACCGGCGTCCGCTCCACCCACCAGGCGTCGCTCAACCGTTGCAGCGTGCGGCGGAGGCGGTCGGTGGTGAGGCGGGGGTCCTGGTGCACGGTGCGGATTGTGCTCTGCTCCCGCCGCGGCCGGTCGGGGCCCGCCCGGCGCCGGCCGTATACGGCTGTTTTCGGTGTTCGACCGTATACAGCGGTCGACCGGGTGGCGCGGTCACCGGTTCACCCCGCGTGCGCCGACCGGTCCACGGTGGGTGACTCGCGACCTCGACAGCGCCCCCGCCGGGGCGGTCGATTCCGCGCGCTCAGCGGCGCAGCGTGAGGTGGATGGTGCCGCTCGGGGCGGTCTCGGCGCTGGGGGTGTAGTCGCGTTCGAGCCCGCGCAACCCCTCCCAGAGGTTCTCGCCGCTGCCCAGCAGGATCGGGGTGATCGCGACGTGGAGCTGGTCGATCAGGCCCGCGGCGAGGTAGGTGCGGGCGACGCTGATGCCGCCGCCGACCCGGACGTCGAGACCGCCGGCGACCTCCTGCGCCTGCTGTAGCGCCTGCTCCGGGGAGGTGTCGACGAAGTGGAAGACGGTGCCGTTGGCGAACTCGAGACTGGGCCGCGGGGTGTGGGTCAGGACGAAGACCGGGAAGCGGAACGGTGGTTCGTCGCCCCACCAGCCCTTCCAGTCGGGGTCGTCGGGGAAGTTGTGCAGTCCGAACATGCCGGCGCCCATGATCTCCGCGCCGATCTCGTCGAACGTGCCCGCGGCGTAGCGGTCGTCGACGTCGGTGGTGCCGGAGCCGTCGGTGATGCCGAGGACCCGCTCGCGGAAGGTCCGGGTGGCGGCGAACGTCGCGGTGAGCCGGCCCCAGTCCTCACCCATCGGGTTCTCGGGCGTCTGGTCGGTGGTGCTCCCGTAGCCGTCGAGGGAGATCATCAGATCGGCGCGCACGGCCATGGGTCGACTCCTCGTGGGTGAGTGGTCCGGAACGGTCTGCAACCTGCCATCGCGGCCCGGAGCCGTCAACGGCGGCGACCGGCCTCGGCGGGTCAGCCGTCGAGCAGGGACGCACCCCGGGGCGAGATGCGGTAGCCGACGTCGAGCGATTCGGTCAGTCCGAGCTCCTTGAGCTTGCGGACGTCGCGCTTGAAGACCACCGTCTCCAGGCCGCGCAGTTCGGCGAGGTCGGGAGCGCGGCGGGCGGGATTCGCCGCGATGAGGGCCAGCACCTCGCGGGTCCAGGCGCCGTGCCGCGACGAGGCGTCGAGCCGGTCGAGGCGCGCGGTCAGCGAGGCGCGGTCGTCGTCGGTGAGCTCGCCGGACTGCCGCAACGCGATGCGGGGGTCCTCACCGGCGTAGCGCAGGCCGACCCGCCAGATCGGGTTCTTCGGCCGGTCGCCGCGTGGTTCGAGCAGCGCCAGGAGGGCCGCCTTCGACGGTGATCCGGCGCGGCGGGCGTCGTCGACGGAGATGCCCGACACCGCCACCTTGTCGACCGCGGTGACCTCGAGCAGCCCGACCTTCGTCCGCATCCTGGTGCCCGGCAGCAGCCGCGGCCGGTCCCAGCGGCGGAACGCCAGGTCGATCTCGCCACGTCGGATGGCCTCGAGCTCGGCCGGCCGGATCAGCACGCGCCGAGGATGCCAGACGGCCCCGCGCACCCGAACGCACGAGTGGCGACCCCGGGCGGTGAGTGGCGGGGAATTCCTCGCCACTCACCGGAGGAGGTCGCCACTCGCGGTGTGGGGTGGTGAGCTCAGACGCGGCGCTTGTAGGCGCGGGTGGCGAGCGGGACGAACACGATGAGCAGGCCGGCCATCCAGGCCAGGCAGATCAGCACCGGCTGGAGGATCTCGCCACCGACGGTGAGGCCGCGGATCGCGCCGACCAGGTGCGAGGCCGGGTTGACCTTCACGAAGGCCTGCAGCCAGCCCGGCAGGGAGTCGGTGGGGACGTAGGCGTTCGAACCGAAGGTCAGCGGGAACATCACGAGGAACGCGATGCCCTGTACGGCGCCCGACGAGCGCGCCTTCATGCCGATCCACACGCCGACCCAGGACAGCGACAGCGCGAACGCGATGCCGAACGCCACGCCGCCGAGGGCGTACAGCGGGTTGGTGCCGATCCGGAAGCCCATGATGTAGGCCGTGCCGACGAGGAACACCGACAGGATCAGGTAGCGCAGCAGGTCGGCGATCACGGCGCCGGCGAGCGGTGCGAACCGTGCAATGGGCAACGATCGGAACCGGTCGAAGACGCCCTTCTCGATGTCGGTGTTGAGGTTCACGCCGATGGCGATCGACCCGAACAGCAACGACTGCACGAGGATGCCGGGCACCACGTACTGCAGGTACGCGTGCTGGTTGCCGCTGACCGCGCCACCGAACACGTAGACGAACAGCAGCAGGAAGATGATCGGCTGGATCGTGACGTCGATGAGCGCCTCGGGCGTGCGGTAGGTCTTCAGCAGCGAGCGCCAGGCGAGCGCACCGACGTGCCGCAGCATGCGGCCGCGCCTGCGCGTGGTCGTCCGTTGGCCGAGCGCGATGGTCTCGGGGACGGCGGGGGAGAGGGTGGTGGTCATGCCGCCACCTCCTTGTCGGGGTCGGAGTCGGTGGGCTTCGAGCCGGTGAGCATCGCGAAGACCTCGTCCAGGCTCGGCAGGTGCAGGGACAGTTCGGTGACGGTGATGTCGACCGAGGACAGCCGGGCGACGACGTCGGTGAGGGCGCGGTCGTCGGCGACGGAGATCGTGGCGACGTCGGGCCGCGGGTGCTCGACCGAGCCGGTGCCGACGCCGCGCAGGATCTCGTCGACCTCGGCGAGCCGGGTGACGTCGCTCGGCCGGACCGAGAGGGTCTGGCCGCCGACGACCCGCTTGAGCTGCTCGGGCGTGCCCTGCGCGATGACCCGGCCGTGGTCCATGACCAGGACGTCGTCGGCGAGGGCGTCGGCCTCCTCGAGGTACTGCGTGGTCAGCAGCACGGTGGCGCCGCCCGCGACCAGCCGGCGGACGACCTCCCACATCTGGTCCCGCTTGGCGGGGTCGAGGCCGGTCGTCGGCTCGTCGAGGAAGATGACGTCGGGGAACCCGACCAGGCTCGCGGCGAGGTCGAGCCGGCGCCGCATGCCGCCGGAGTAGGTCTTCGCGGTGCGGCCGGCGGCCTCGGTGAGGTCGAACCAGGCGAGCAGTTGGGCGGCGCGGGCCTTGGCCTCCGAGCGCGACAGGTCGAGCAGCCGGCCGATGAGCACGAGGTTCTCGGTGCCGGTGAGGTCTTCGTCCACGGACGCGAACTGGCCGGTGAGGCCGATCCGCTCGCGGACCTGGACCGACTGCTTGGCGACGTCGTAGCCGCCGACCGTGGCCGACCCCTCGTCGGCGGCGATGAGGGTGGCGAGCACCCGGACGGCCGTCGTCTTGCCGGCGCCGTTCGGGCCGAGGACGGCCGTCACCGAGCCGCGCTTGACGCGGAGGTCGACGCCGTCGAGGGCGCGGGTGTCGCCGAAGTTCTTGACCAGACCGGTGGCCTCGATGGCCCAGTCCGGTGCGTCGTCGTGGCCGCCCCCGCCCGTGGCTGACCCGCCGGGGGTGGTGGTGAGGGTGGTGGTCGATGTCATGGGAGCCACTGTGGTCGGTCCCGCTGACAGCGCACTGGTACGCCGCTGGCACGGGCCCTGGCAGCCCGGCTCGCGCGGGTGAGGACACTGGAGCACCGTGACGACCTTCGCCGACCTGAACCTGCGACCCGAGGTACAGGCGGCACTCGACGCCCTGGGCTACGAGGAGCCGACGCCGATCCAGGCCGAGGCCATCCCGCCGCTGCTCGCCGGCCGCGACGTGCTCGGCCAGGCCGCCACCGGCACCGGCAAGACCGCCGCGTTCGCGCTGCCGCTGCTCGAGCGCATCACCCCCGGCGGCACGTTGCCGCAGGCGCTGATCCTCACGCCCACCCGCGAGCTCGCGATCCAGGTCGGCGAGGCGGTCCACCGCTACGGCAAGCGGCTCGGAACCCGGGTGCTGCCGGTCTACGGCGGCTCGCCGATCGGGCGGCAGATCAAGTCGCTGGAGAGCGGCGTCGACGTCGTGGTGGGGACGCCCGGTCGCGTGCTCGACCACCTCGGCCGCGGGACGATGGACCTGTCCGAGGTGACCGTCGCCGTGCTCGACGAGGCCGACGAGATGCTCGACATGGGCTTCGCCGAGGACCTCGAGGCGATCTTCGCCGCGCTCCCGACCCCGCGGCAGACCGTGTTGTTCTCCGCCACCATCCCCTCGCGCATCAACGGGCTGGTCAAGAAGTACCTCGACGACCCGGTGCGGGTGCAGATCAAGCGCGAGGAACTCGCCGAGGGCGAGCAGCCACGCATCCGGCAGATCGCCTACATCGTCCCGCGCGCGCACAAGGCGTCGGCGCTCGGACGGTTGCTCGACATCGAGGCACCCGGCGCGACGATCGTCTTCGCGCGCACCCGCGAGGAGGTCGACACCCTGGCCGAGACGCTGACCGCCCGCGGGTACCGCGCCGAACCCCTGCACGGCGGCATGACGCAGGACGCGCGGGACCGGATCATGGGCCGGCTGCGCAACGGCACCGCCGACCTGCTCGTGGCCACCGACGTCGCCGCCCGCGGTCTCGACGTCGACCAGCTCACCCACGTCGTCAACTACGACGTCCCCTCGGCGCCCGACGCCTACGTCCACCGCATCGGCCGGGTCGGGCGGGCCGGACGCGAGGGCACGGCCATCACGTTGGTCGAGCCGCGGCAGCACCGGTTGCTCAAGACGATCGAGCAGCACGTCAAGGCCAAGATCGCCGTCGAGAAGGTCCCGACGGTCGCCGACCTGCGGGCGCGCCGGCTGGAACTCACCCGGGCGTCGCTGCGTGAGACGGTGCTGGAGGACGACCTCGACCAGTTCCGCGTGGTGCTCGACAGCCTGTCCGACGACTTCGACGTGGTCGACATCGCGCTCGCCGCGATCAAGCTCGCCCACGAGGCGGGCGGTCCGGCCGACGACGAGGCCGACATCCCCGTGGTCGCGCCGCGGGTCGACGACGCCCGCACGGGCTCGAACAAGTCCGCCGGGCCGCCGCGCCGTCGTTCCGGCGGCGAGGACGTCACCCGGTTGTTCCTCGGCCTCGGCCGGGACGCGCACGTGCGCCCGCAGGACATCGTCGGTGCGATCGCGAACGAGTCGTCACTGCCGGGCCGGGCCATCGGCGCCATCGAGATCCAGCAACGGTTCTCGATCGTCGACATCCCCGCCGACGCCGCCGACGACGTGATCGCTGCACTGCGCAACACCACGATCAAGGGCCGCAAGGCGAAGGTCGAGCGCTACACCCCGCGCTGAGCCGTGGCGGCGTCGTGGGCGGTGACCAGCTCGGCCGCCTGCTCCCGCAGCTCGTGCAGCACCGTCCGCACCACCCGTCGTTCGGCGCGGTCGGTGCGGACCAACGCCTCGATCAGCCGGCCGGGGTGGAAGCCGCGCAACGGCCGCAGTGCGATCCGCCCGCCGGGCCGCGCGCCGACGACGTAGCGGGGGAGCAGGGCGATCCCCTGGCCCGCCGCCACCATCGCCTCGGTGACGTGGAAGTCGTTGATCCGGTGCCGGACGGTGAAGACCGACCCGCTGCGCGCCGCGAGCTCCTGCACCACCCCCGCGATCGGGAAGCCGTCGTGCACGGTGATCCACTCCTCCCGTGCGAGGTCGGTCGCGCCGAGTTCGTCACGCTCGGCGAGCGGGTGCCCCAGCGGCAGGGCGACGTCGAGCGGCTCGCGCAGCAGCCGGGTGACGCCGAGGCCGGGCCCGGCGAACGGGGCACTGCGTACCGGCCGGTGCGCGATGACGACGTCGGCCTGCGCGGTGAGAGCGACGAACGCGTCCTGGGCGACGTCGTTCTCGACGCACTCGACCTCGACGCCCTCGTGCCGAGCCGTCGCCGCGAGCAGCCGGGGGAACAGCAGCTCGCCGGCGGACTGGAACGCCGAGACCCGCACCGTGCCGGTG
>CAXUNA010000223.1:0-1327 GCA_964252095.1 uncultured Jatrophihabitans sp.
CGATCGCCGCGCTCGCCGCCGGCATCGCCCTGATCCTCACGCTCTCGATCCCCGGTGCGTTGGGCGCGTACACCACCCGCGTCACCAACTCCGCGAACACGGTGAGCACCAATCCCTACTTCACCTGCGAGGCGGCCGCGAAGGGCGACGGCGCCACGTTGGCCTACGAGATGGACGACACCCAGGCTGCGAGCGGCACGACCACGATGCTCGACGACTCCGGCGGCGCCCGGAACGGCGCCTACTCGGCCGCCGGCGTCACCTACCGCCAGACGAACGGCCCGTGCTCACGCGACGGTGGGTTCTCGGTGACGCTCAACGGCAGCACCGGCTACGCCTACGGCCCCAACACGACCTACAACCTCAGCACGTTCTCCGAGGAGATCTGGTTCAAGACCACCACGGGTGGCGGCAAGCTCATGGGTTTCGGCAACCTCCGGACCGGTTCGTCCAGCCAGTACGACCGGCACGTCTACCTCACCAACGCCGGCAACGTCGTCTTCGGCGTCTACCCGGGTGCGGTCAAGACCGTGCAGAGCACCGCGACCTACCTCGACGGCAAGTGGCACCACGTCGTCGCGACCCAGGCCCCCGCGACCAACGCCAACCCGGGCATCCGGCTCTACGTCGACGGCGCGCTGGTCGGATCGGACAGCACGGTCGTGACGAACGAGAACGCCGCCGAGTACTGGCGGATCGGCTACGACAACATCGCGAGCTGGGGCACGACGCAGCCGACGAACTTCTTCTTCACCGGCAGCCTGGCCTGGGCCGCGCTCTACACGACCGCCGCGCTCACGCCCGCGCAGGTGAAGACGCACTACACGTCCGGACTGGGCTGACGCCCGTCAGTCGAGGTGGCGGATCCTCGGCCACACCGCGCTCCACCCGCCGACCGGGTCGCGGCACACTCCGACCGGGACGCCCTGTTCCTCGTTGTCGACGTCGACGCCGTTCTCCAGCGTCGTGGCGTCCGTGCACGTCGCGAACCACGAGCGCGCCCGCTGGTACTGGTCCCCGACGTACACGACGACCGTGGCGGTGTCGTCCGGCCGGGTCTGGTCCCACAACGCGTTCTGCCCGCTGGCCACGACGAGATGCGGCGCGTAGCGGCTCACGGCACCGGCCTCCCCGTAGTTCGAGGTGACGACGACCGCCCGCGCCCGGTCGGCCGGCGGGAGACCGTCGACCACTCCGCGGATCTGCCGGACGTACGCGGGCCACCCGATCGAGTCCCCGACGAGCTGGTTGACACCGGCGACCGGCGTCGACCCGACGACGCCCACCGGGATCACGGGCAGAGCGATGACGCTGCTCACCACGACGT
>CAXUNA010000223.1:1337-6621 GCA_964252095.1 uncultured Jatrophihabitans sp.
CGCCCCCCCCCCCCCCCCCCCCGGCCCCCCCCCCCCCCCCCCCCCCCCCCGCCCGCCCCCCCCCCCCCCCCCCCCCCCCCCACCACTCGACGGCGGGCCCGCACCCGGCGGCGTAGAGCACGGTGACCAGACCGAGCGGGTAGTACAGCTGGGAGCCCATGGCGACCACGCCGACCAGCAGGAACGGGAACGCCGCGGCCAGGAACCGGACCGGGCGCCACGCCGCCCGGCGCCACAGCGCGACCAGACCGCTGATCCAGATCACCGTCAGCGGTGGCCCGAGGATCAGCCCGAGGAACCACCAGATCTGCACCCGGACGTCGCCACCGTTGTGGGCGGCGAGCGAGGCACCGACGTCGAGCTGCGGCAGCCCGTTCGCGAGCTGGTAGACGATCGTGGGCGACCCGACCACGACCGCGAGCCCCACACCGCCCCAGACCCACCGCGACCGCAGGAGCGAGCGCGGGCCGGCCAGCACGATCCCGATCAGCAGCGCCACGAGCAGCACGACGACCAGCACCTTGTTGAGCAGGTCGACGCCCACGAGCAGCCCGGCGACCAGCCACCAGCGCGGCCGGTCGCGCAGCTGGGCGCGGACGACCGCCCCCACGATCGCGGGCCAGAACGGCAGGTCGAAGGTGGCGGTGAGCGCCACGTGCCCGAGGGCCAGCGGCATCGCGGCGAAGCCGTAGCCCCACGCGGCGAGGGCCTGCGCGGCGCGCCCGCCGCCGAGCTCCCGGGTGAGCAGCGCGACGACGACGATGCTCGCGGCGACGAACAGCGTGCCGGGGAAGCGGATGGCCCAGACGGTGTCGACCAGCTGCGACACCCCGTGGACGATCAGCGGCGTCAGGAACGGCTGGTCGACGTAGCCCCACGCCGGGCGCAGCATCCGGAAGTACAGCTCGTCGCGGTCGTAGCCGTAACCGACGCTCGCGACGCTGAGCACGACGATCGCCGCGAACGTTGCACCGAGCACCGGTCCGCGCGCGAACGGCGGCAGCGCGCCACCCTCGACCTGCTCGGCTCGCGCGGTCATCGCCCTCAGTCGTCGAGCAGCTTGCGCAGGATCGAGGCGAGGCGCGTGCGGTCGGTGTCGCTGAGCCGCTCGAAGAAGGCCTCCGCCTGCTCGGCGCGGGCGAGGCGGATCGCGACGCCCGCGTCCCGGCCGGCGGCGGTGACCTCGACCAGGGTGGCCCGCCGGTCGTAGGGGTCGGGGCGCCGCTCGACGAGGCCCTTCTCCTCCAGCGCGTCGACGACCTCGGTGGTCGATCGCGGTGCGATCCGGAGCTGCTCGGAGAGCGCGGACAGCCGCACCGCACCCGACCGCATGAGGGTCACCAGGGCGCGGGCGTGCCCGGGCGTGATGTCCCAGGGCTCGAGCCGGTCACGGTTGCCGTGCCGGACCTCGCGGGCGACGCGCCAGAACAGCTCGCCGAGGGCGTCGTCGCGGACGGCGGTCGCCGCGCGGTCGTCCGCCTGCTCGTCGCCCACGGGAACAAACTAGCACCGGATGCTCTTGTGGCCTCATGTTGAGGTTGCCTCAGTAGTGAGGTAGCCTCCGTATCCGTAGTCCTCGGCACGCCGCCGACCGGCCCCGTGCCCCGCCCCTGACCCGAGAGGGGTCGCCGCATGACAGCACCCACTGCCGAAGCATCCCGTCCCATCCGCATCCCCGGCGGCCCGTCGCAGGGTGGCCCGCCCGGAGGTGGCCGCCCCGGCGGTCCACGCACCATCACGCCTGCCGAACGCGAGCAGGCCCGCAACGTCTCCTGGCGGCGCATCACCCGGTTGTTCCGTCCCTACCGCCTGCCGCTCGCGGTCGTCGTGGCGATCATCGTCGCGTCGTCGCTGGTCGGCATGGCATCGCCGTTCCTGCTGCGCGCCGTCATCGACCAGGCGCTCCCGCGCCAGGACGTCACGCTGCTCGTCGGCCTCGTCCTCGGCATGGTCGCCGTCGCCGCGATCACCTCCGCCTTCAGCGTGGTCCAGACCTGGATCAGCACCCGCGTCGGCCAGCGCGTCATGCACGGCCTGCGCACCTCCGTCTTCGCCCACCTGCAGCGGCAGTCGCTCGGCTTCTTCACCCGCACCCGCACCGGCGAGGTGCAGTCCCGGATCACCAACGACATCGGCGGCATGCAGTCGGTCGTCACCTCGACCGCGACCTCGATCGCCTCGAACCTCACCACCGTCGTCGCCACCGCGGTCGCGATGGCCGCGTTGTCCTGGAAGCTCTCGCTCGTCTCGCTCGTGGTCATGCCGCCGGCCGTGCTGCTGACCCGCCGGGTCGCCCGCATGCGCAAGGCCATCACCGCCGAGCGTCAGCGCGAGCTCGCCGACCTCAACGTCATCATCGAGGAGGGGCTGTCGATCAGCGGCGTGCAACTGGCCAAGACGATGGGCACCGGCCCCGCGCTGGTCGAGCGGTTCACCGCCTCGTCGGTGCGCCTCACCGACCTCGAGCTGCGCTCGGACCTCGCCGGCCGGTGGCGGATGGCGGCGATGAGCGTGATCTTCGCGGCCATCCCGGCGTTCATCTACCTCGCCGCGGGCCTGCCGGGCACGCGCGGCGTGCTCACCATCGGCACGCTGGTCGCCTTCACCGCCCTGCAGAACGCGCTGTTCCGCCCGCTCATGGGCCTGCTCGACGTGGGTGTCTCGGTGACCAGTTCGCTCGCCCTGTTCGCCCGGATCTTCGAGTACCTCGACCTCCCCGTCGAGGTCGACGACCCCGCGGAACCCGTCGAGGTCGACACCGCCACCGTCCGCGGCGACCTCCGGTTCGAGAACGTCACGTACCGCTACCCCGGCGCCGCCCACCCGGCGGTCGACGGCTTCGACCTCCACGTCGTCGCCGGCTCCACGGTGGCGCTGGTCGGCGAGACCGGTTCCGGCAAGAGCACGCTGGCGGGGCTCGTCGCCCGGCTGCAGGACCCGACGTCCGGCCGCATCACCGTCGACGGCGTCGACCTGCGCGACATGACCCTGGCCGACCTCGCCTCGATCGTCGGTGTGGTGAGCCAGGAGACCTACCTGCTGCACACGACGATCCTCGAGAACCTGCGGTACGCGAAACCCGACGCCACCGACGCCGAGATCGTCGCCGCCGCGAAGGCCGCCCAGGTGCACGAGCTCATCGCGGGCCTGCCCGACGGCTACGACACGATGGTCGGCTCCCGCGGCCACCGGTTCTCCGGCGGCGAGAAGCAGCGCATCGCGATCGCCCGCACCCTGCTGCGCGATCCGAAGATCCTCGTCCTCGACGAGGCGACCAGTGCCCTCGACAACGACACCGAGCGGCTCGTGCAACGCGCGTTCGACGAGCTCGCCGCCGGTCGGACGACCATCACGATCGCGCACCGCCTCACCACCGTCCGCGACGCCGACGAGATCGTCGTGCTCGACCACGGCCGGATCATCGAGACCGGCACGCACGACGGCCTGCTCGAGGCCGAGGGGCGGTACGCGGCCCTCGCCGCCTGACCGCCCACCCGGGTCGGTCGAGGCGCGGTGCCCGCCGGGACACGCGAGTGGCGACCTTTCCCTGCGAGTGGCGACTTTTTTCCGACCACTCGCGGGCAAAGGTCGCCCCTCGCCCCATAAAGCTTCGACAAGAACGGGCGGGTGCGCCTTTCCCGGGGGTGGGGCTTGTTTTTCCCCCCCCGGGGGGGGAAATGGGGGCCACTCGCCGCATAAAGCTTCGACATGAACGGGCGGTTCTCGTAGTCTTCGTCAGCCCGCCGCACCCGCACCCGCTCCCAGGAAGGACCCGCCGTGAACGCCGTCACGACCGCGAAGCAAGCGCCGGTCGTCCTGTACCCCGAGGTCGAACGACCCGGTGAGCGGCCGCGGCCGGCGTAGTCCCTCCACGTCTGCACGCGACCGCCGCCCCGCGCCCCTCCCGGCGCCGGGCGGCTCTCGTCTGTCCGGGGTCCGGTCACCGCCTCGCACCCCTCCCTCCCCCTAGCTCAGCCGGACGGAGCGCCTGCCGACGAAGCAGGAGGTCGGACGTCCGACGGCGTGCCGGCGGCCGAGGGAACGGCCGAATCCTCCTGGGGAGACCCGACCATGCATGTCAATGAAAGGAAATCCGATGGAGCACCTCGCGCCGAAGATGATCAACTGGGCCTCGATCCTGGAGGACAACACCCGCGAGCAGGCTCTGAAGACGGCGTCCATGCCGTTCGTGTTCCCGCACGTCGCGTTGATGCCCGACGCCCACCTCGGTCGCGGCGCCACCGTCGGCAGCGTCATCCCGACGCTCGGGGCGATCATCCCGGCCGCGGTCGGCGTCGACATCGGCTGCGGGATGATGGCGGTCCGCACGCCGTTCACGGCCGCGGAGTTCGCAGCCGTCGACCGGGCCGCGCTGCACGCCGCCGTCAGCCGCAGCATCCCGCTGTCGGCCGGGCGCTACAACGGCCGGGTGACCGGGACCGCGGGCGCCCACGTCGAGGCGCTGGAGGCGCTCGATGGCATCGAGCAGGCCGAGGCGGTCGCGCCGAAGTGGCGGCTGCAGCTGGGATCCCTCGGTTCGGGCAACCACTTCATCGAGGTGAGCCTCGACGAGCTCGACCGCGTGTGGCTGTTCCTGCACTCGGGGTCGCGCGGCGTGGGCAACAAGCTCGCGACCCGGCACATCAAGGTCGCGCAGCAGCAGTGCACGCGGCGGTGGATCCCGTTGCCGGACCCGGACCTCGCCTACCTGGTCGAGGGCGAGCCCGAGTTCGGGTCCTACCTCGAGGCGCTGCGGTGGGCGCAGGAGTTCGCCTTCCGCAACCGCGAGGTCATGATGGACCGCGTCGTCGACCAGGTCGCGCGGGCGATGGGCCGGGACGTCGACCGGGTCGAGCAGATCAACTGCCACCACAACTACACCGAGCGCGAGCAGCACTTCGGCAAGACGGTGTGGCTCTCGCGCAAGGGGGCGATCGACGCGACCGCCGGCCGACCCGGGTTGATCCCCGGGTCGATGGGCGCCGCGTCGTACGTCGTGGAGGGCAAGGGGAACCCGGTCTCGCTGAACAGCAGCCCGCACGGTGCCGGCCGCGAGTACTCGCGCTCCGCCGCGCGCAAACGGTTCACGCGTGACGACCTCGACACCCGCATGGCGGGCATCGAGTGGGGCCGCTCGGACGCCTTCCTGGACGAGCATCCCCAGGCGTACAAGGACATCGACGTGGTGATGGCGGACGCCGCCGACCTCGTCACCGTCCGGCACACGCTGCGGCAGATCGTCAACGTCAAGGGCGACTGACGCGCCGGCCGCCGACCTCGCGTC
>CAXUNA010000224.1:0-6610 GCA_964252095.1 uncultured Jatrophihabitans sp.
CCGCCCCACCAACCCCACTACATGCCCCGCCCTGGGGCCCCCCCGCGGCCGCCCCGGGCGGGGGGCGCGACGGCCCCACCGCCGCGGCCGAGGCCGGCGCCCGGCTCCGGACCGTCCCCGACGACACGATCGCGGCCGCGCTGCGCACCGCCGCCCGCCTCGTCACCGCCCGTTCGGAGGAGGTGCTGGCCGCCAACGCCGACGACGTGCGGACCGCCACGGCGAACGGCATGTCGGCGGGCCTGCTCGACCGGCTCCGTCTCGACCCCGCCCGGCTCGACCAGGCCGCGCACGCGTTGATCCAGGTGGCCGAGACCCCCGTCCCACCTGCGCTGACCCACGTCCGCGACCTCGAGGACGGCACGCACGTCTGGGAACGACGGTTGCCGGTCGGCGTCATCGCGGCGACCTACGAGGCGCGCCCGGCGGTCACCCTCGACGTCGCGAGCCAGGTCCTGCGAGCCGGCAGCGCGGCGGTCCTGCGCACCGGCAGCGCCGCGCTCGGCACCAGCGCCGTGCTGGTGGACCGGGTGCTCGTCCCCGCGCTCGTCGACACCGGCCTCCCGGCTGCCGCGGTCGGCCTGGTCCGGCACCCCGGACACGATTCGGCCGAGGCGCTCGTCCGCCAGCCCGACCTGCTGCCACTGGTGATCGTGCGGGGCAGCGGCGACACCACGCGTCACCTCGCGGGCCTCGGCGCCGCCGCGGGCGTCCGTGTGCTCGCGCACGCCGACGGTGGCGGCATCCTCTACGCCGACGCCGCGGCCGACCTCGACACCCTGACCTCGCTCATCGACGTCGGCACCGACCGGCTCGGCGTCTGCAACCGGCTCAACCTATTGCTGGTCCACCGCGGCCGGTGGGACGAGCTGTCACCTGTGATCGAGAAAACCCTGTCCGACAAGGGCATTCGGGTCAGCGCCCCGCCCCACGACCACCCACTGGGTTGGGAGTGGGCCCTCGACGGCGAGCACGAGGCCACCGTCACGGTGGCGCCCGTGGACGACGCGCTCGACGCCGTGCGCACCGGCCTCGCCGCGACCAGTGGCATCGCCGCGACCGTCTGCACCGAGGACCGCGCGACCGCCGCGACCTTCCTCGGCGCGTGGGGCGGCACCGGGGGGTTCTGGAACACCACCACCCGGTTGCTTGACGGCTACAAGCTGCTCGGCGTGCCCGAGACCGGCATCTCCGTCGACCGGGTGCCCGGCCCGCGTGGGCCCGTGACGTCGTCGGACCTGGTGCTGCGGCAGTTCGTCGTCGTCCCGGCCGGGCAGGACGTACCACTGATCACCGGGTCCCCGGCATGACCCTCGACGACGGGCGCGCGGCGTCCAAGCGGGTCGGCATCATGGGCGGCACGTTCGACCCCATCCACCACGGCCACCTGGTCGCGGCCAGCGAGGTCGCGGCCGCCTACGACCTCGACGAGGTGGTGTTCGTGCCGACCGGGCGGCCCTGGCAGAAGTCCGACCGCGAGGTCAGCCCGGCCGAGCACCGCTACCTCATGAGCGTCATCGCCACGGCGTCGAACCCGCGGTTCTGGGTCAGCCGGGTCGACATCGACCGCGCCGGCCCCACCTACGCGGTGGACACCGTCGCCGACATCACCGAGCAGCGGCCCGAGGCCGAGCTGTTCTTCGTCACCGGCGCCGACGCGCTGGCCCAGATCCTGTCGTGGAAGGACGCCGACCGGCTGCTGGCGCGTCCCGACCTGCACTTCGTCGGGGTGACGCGGCCGGGTTACGAACTCACCGCCCAGCACCTGCCGACCGCGCCCGTGACGCTGCTCGAGGTCCCCGCGCTGGCGATCAGTTCCTCCGACGTCCGCGGGCGGGTCGCCGCCGGCCGGCCGGTCTGGTACCTCGTCCCGGACGGCGTCGTGCAGTACATCGGCAAGCACGGGCTCTACCGCCCGGGCGCGCCCGCGCTGGGGCTCGGTCCGCAGGGTGTGGCTACTGTGGAGGCGCCATGACCGCCAGCGACCACGCCCGTGACCTCGCCCAGGCCGCCGCCCTCGCGGCGTCGGACAAGCTCGCCACCGACGTCGTCGCGATCGACGTCAGCGACCGGTTGGCCCTCGCCGACGTGTTCGTCATCGCCTCGGCGAGCAACGACCGGCAGGTCGAAGCCGTCGTCGACGCCGTCGAGGAACGCCTGCGCGGGCTCGACGCCAAGCCGTTGCGGCGCGAGGGCAAGCGTGACGGCCGGTGGGTGCTGCTCGACTACGGCGACGTCGTGGTCCACGTCCAGCACGACGAGGAGCGCGCCTTCTACGCGCTCGAGCGGCTCTGGCGGGACTGCCCGCTGCTGCCGCTCGACCTCGGCATCCCCGCCCGCGACACCAGCGCGTGAGTCCACCCGCACCGCGACGCATCGTCGTGCTGCGTCACGGGCGGACGGCGTGGAACGTCGCCGGCCGGTTTCAGGGCCGTGACCACCCCGACGACCCCCCGCTGGACGACGTCGGCCTCGCGCAGGCGGCCCAGGCCGGCCGTGCCCTCGGTGGCATCGGCGCGACGCTGCTGCTCAGTTCGACCCTGCGCCGTGCCCGCCAGACCGCCGACGCCGTCGCCGCCACCACCGGGCTGACCGTCCGCCCCGACCCGCGCCTCGCCGAGCAGGCCTTCGGGCACTGGGAGGGCCTGACACGCGACGAGGTCCAGGAGCGGTTCCCCGAGCAGTTCGCGGTGTGGCGCAGCGGCGGCGAGCCGAACCGGGACGGCGGTGAGACCCGCACCGAGACCGGTCGCCGCGCGGCCGGCGTGGTCGCCGACCTGCCCGCTGGGACGACCGCGATCCTCGTGACCCACGGCGCTGCGGCCGCCGCCCTGGTGGCGAACCTGCTCGGGCTCGGTGACGTGTCGCGTCGGATCCACGGGCTCGGCAACTGCCACACCAGCTCGATGCTCGACACGGTCGACGGATGGGCGTTGCTGTCACACGATCTCCCGACATGAGCAGCAGATTCCGGACAACTCGGCGCTCAGGTGAGCGTGTTCAGGACTCGAACAGGTGACGCCCGGCGGGTTTGGTTGTGTCGTCAACAAACGTGACTTACTGTCGGACGTAAGGTGCCCCCGCGCCCGGCGGCGACGGACGGCGGGCGCGGGGCGCGCACCGTATCCCGGGTCTCGACCTGCGGCCTCCGAGTAGGATCGCGGACGTGACGGGTCGGACCCTCCTTACCGGGCCGCGCTGACCACCGTTCGACGTCAGCGCGGCTGAGCCTCTGCTGCCCTCCGGGCACAGGGGCTCTTCGTGTGTCTGGACCAGGACCCGTCCACCGCCGAATTCCAGCAGGAGGCCCGACCGTGAGCACCACCGACGCCACCGACTCCGTCAGCGGCAGCCCGTCGCCGTCCCCCGAGTCCGGGGGCGACATCCCGCCGTTCCGCTACACCGCCCAGTTGGCCGACCTCATCGAGCAGACCTGGCAGCAGCGGTGGGACGTCCGGGGCACCTTCGAGGCGCCCAACCCGACGGGTGACCTGTCGGCCGGCTTCGGTGACCTGGTCATCGCGCCCCACACCTTCGTCATGGACATGTTCCCGTACCCGTCGGGCGCCGGGCTGCACGTCGGCCACCCGCTGGGTTACATCGGCACCGACGTCTACGCCCGCTACCGGCGGATGAAGGGCGACAACGTCCTGCACACCATGGGCTTCGACGCCTTCGGCCTGCCCGCGGAGCAGCACGCCATCCAGACCGGCCAGCCGCCCGCCGAGAACACCGCCACCAACATCGCCACCTTCACCCGGCAGCTGAAGCGGCTGGGCCTGGGCCACGACCGTCGGCGGACCTTCGCCACCACCGATGTCGAGTACTACCGCTGGACGCAGTGGATCTTCCTCACCGTGTTCCACAGCTGGTACGACACCGAGGCGGGCAAGGCCCGCCCGATCGACGAGTTGGTCCAGGAGTTCGAGACGGGCACCCGGGAGCCGTCGCGCGAGACCAACGCGTCCGGACGTCCGTGGACCGAGCTGGACGACCTGGAACGTCGCCGCGTGGTCGACGCGTACCGCCTGGCCTACCGCACCGAGTCGACCGTCAACTGGTGCCCCGGGCTGGGCACCGTGCTGGCGAACGAGGAGGTCACCACCGACGGCCGCAGCGAGCGCGGCAACTTCCCCGTGTTCAAGAAACCGTTGGCGCAGTGGATGATGCGCATCACGTCGTACGCCGACCGGCTGATCGACGACCTCGCGCAGCTGGACTGGCCCGACACCGTCCGGGCCATGCAGACGAACTGGATCGGCCGCTCGCAGGGCGCGCGGGTGCGGTTCACCGTCGTCGAGGACGCGCCGCCGGTCGAGGTGTTCACCACCCGTCCGGACACGTTGTTCGGCGCGACCTACCTGGTGCTGGCGCCGGAACACGACCTGGTCGACCGGCTCACGGCCGCGGCGTGGCCCGCCGACACCGACCCGGTGTGGACCGGCGGCGCCGACACCCCGGCGCAGGCGGTCGCGGCGTACCGCGCGCAGGCGGCGGCGAAGTCCGAGGCCGAGCGCACCGCGGCTGACAAGGCCAAGACCGGCGTGTTCATCGGGTCTTTCGGCACCAACCCGGTCAACGGCGCCTCGCTGCCGGTGTTCATCGCCGATTACGTGCTGGCCGGGTACGGCACCGGCGCGATCATGGCCGTCCCGGCCGAGGACACCCGCGACTTCGACTTCGCGACGGCGTACCAGCTGCCGGTCGTGCGCACGGTGCTGCCGCCGTCGGACTTCGAGGGCGGCGCGTACACCGGCGACGGCGAGCGGATCAACTCCGGTTTCCTCGACGGTGTCGCGGACAAGGCCGCGGCCATCGCCACCATGGTCGGCTGGCTCGAGGAGCACGGCCACGGCGAGGGCGCCGTCACCTACCGCCTGCGCGACTGGCTGTTCTCACGGCAACGCTACTGGGGTGAGCCGTTCCCGATCGTGTTCGACGAGAACGACCTGCCCGTCGCGCTGCCGGAGTCGATGCTGCCGCTCGAGCTGCCGCCGACCACCGACTTCCGGCCGACGACGTTCGACCCGATGGACGCCGAGTCCGTCCCGGCCCCGCCGCTCGCGCGACTGACCGACTGGGTCGAGGTCGAGCTGGACCTCGGTGACGGACCGAGGAAGTACCGGCGCGAGACGAACACCATGCCCAACTGGGCGGGATCGTGCTGGTACGACCTGCGTTATCTCGACCCGCAGAACGAGCAAGCCCTGGTCGACCCCGAGATCGAGCGGTACTGGATGGGGCCGTCGGCCGACCGGCCGCTGGGTGGTGTCGACCTGTACGTCGGCGGGGTCGAGCACGCCGTGCTGCACCTGCTGTACGCACGCTTCTGGCACAAGGTGTTGTTCGACCGTGGTTTCGTCTCCAGCGCCGAGCCGTTCCACCGGCTGGTGAACCAGGGGATGCTGCAGCTGCCGGCGTACACCAACGCCGACGGCTTCTACGTCGAGGCGGCGAAGGTCGTCGAGCGCGACGGCGGTTTCTGGTTCGAGGACGCCGATGCGGAGCCGTACGCCGTCAACCAGGAGTTCGGCAAGATCGGCAAGAGCCTCAAGAACGTCGTCACACCCGACGAATTCGTGGCCGAGTACGGCACCGACGCGTTCCGCCTGTTCGAGATGTTCGGCGGCCCGCTGGAGCAGTCGCGGCCGTGGGACGCCCGGGCGATCGTCGGTCCGTACCGGCTCCTGCAGCGGTTGTGGCGCGTCGCCATCGACGAGGAGAGCGGCGAGTCGCACATCGGCGAGGGGCCGGTGTCCGACGAGCTCAACCGGCTGTTGCACAAGACGATCGCCGCGGTCCAGGACGGGTACGACACGCTGCGGTTCAACACCTCGATCGCGCGGATCACGTCGCTGAACAACGCCGTCGTCCAGGAGTTCCCGGCCGGCGGCGCGCCGCGTGCGGTCGTCGAACCGCTGATCCTCATGGTGGCGCCGCTCGCGCCGCACATCGCCGAGGAACTGTGGTCGCGCCTCGGGCACAGTGAATCCCTGGCCCGCGCGACGTTCCCGGTGCTGGACGAGGCCTGGCTGGTCGAGGACACCGTCGAGCTCCCCGTCCAGGTCAACGGGAAGGTGCGTGCACGGATCACCGTCGCGGCCGATGCCGACCGCGACACCATCGAGGCCGCGGCCCGGGCCGACGCCCGGATCGCCGAGCTCGTCGGATCGGCCGAGGTCCGCCGGGTGGTGGTCGTGCCCGGCCGTCTGGTGAACTTCGTCCTGTGAACGCAGTCGGGTCGGTCGCGATCGTGACCGATTCGACCTCGTCGCTGTCCGTCGAGGTCACCGAGCGGTACGGCGTCGCCGTGGTGCCGCTGCGGGTCGACGCCGGAACGGCGAGCGGCGTGGACGGCCGCCCCCGCACCCACCCCCACCTCGCGGCGGCCCCCCGCCACCCGGGGAACGTCCCCCCCTCACGGCCGGCGCCGGTGGACTTCGTCGAGGCCTACCAGCGCGCGCTCGCGGCGGGCGCGGTCCACGTGGTGTCGGTCCACCTGTCCTCGCGGTTGTCCGGCACGTGGGACTCGGCGCGGCTCGCGGCGTCGGAGTTCGCCCCGGGCGTGGTGCGCGTGGTCGACTCGCGGTCGACGGGCATGGGCCTGGGG